>MNWN01000025.1 GCA_001872545.1 Parcubacteria group bacterium CG1_02_58_44 | reverse complement strand
CCGAAGTACGCGGTTTCGGCCGTGATAGGAAGGCTGAAGGGACAGTCGGCCTCTGCCCTGCGCAAGAAGTTCGTCTGGCTCGGCAGGGTGTACTGGAACGAGAACGTCGTCTGGTCGCCCGGATATTTCGTCTCGACCGTAGGTATCGACGAAAAAAGAATCCTTGCCTACGTCAGATACCAGCAAGGACAGGATTCAGGTCAAGCGAAGCTTGTACTGGAGTAGTACCACGGGCTTGCCCGTGGGGATCTATTCCACAAACTCTAAAAGTTATTTGTGGATATTTTTTAGGCTAAAAAATATTGTTGATAACTTTGACCACGGCTCAAAAAAATGATACATATTATATATGTATGAGGAAAACAAGGTAGAAAATAAAATGAAGTTTTTTAAGAGAAAAAGAGCGATATGTTCAGGATCAATTTTTTGATGATGGTTTTTACCGTTATTTTTTTTGCTTGTTGGTCCGGTAATGCGGTGGAGGCTATGAATTCGGCTAATTTTGAGGTTACTGGCGATACCATTAGTATTGGAGGTGGTAACTCATCTTCCGCAAGTTATAGTGCTGAGGACACTTTTGGCGACTTAGCCTCAGGAGAGGGCTTAGAAAGCGCCAACTACAAAGGCTGTTCGGGCTTCCAGTGTGTTGACGGATCACCTTACATCAGTTTTTCCGTGAAAGAGGGAATTTTAAAACCCGGTGCGGAAGGGGCGGGAGTGGCCCTTGGTTCACTTTCTACCTCTTCGGTCACTACTTCCGATGGAGTAGGCATAAATTCGGTCTTTATTTTGACCGAGACGTCCGCAGAGAACGGATTGGCAGTCGGAGTCATTAGTACTTATTCCGGTTTGAAACGTCTTTCGACTTCAGACACCATCAGCTCTTCTACGGCCACACTCTCCGCTGGAAACGAAGGGTATGGGGTATGTGTCGATTCAGTCTCGGAAGATCCAGATAGTCCGGATTCACTCTCGATAGCGGCACCCTATGACGGAACCTGCAACAAAATTAACGGTCATGATGTCGGTTTGGTCGATGCCTCACTTAGGACAGTCGTGGAGTCGACCGGTCAGATCAAGGGTGGAGATGTCGAAATACTGGTTAAGGCCTCAATAAGTCCAATCTCAGCTGCCGGTAACGACTACATCGATACGCTGACATTTGTGGCCACGGGAACCTATTAGGTTCTTGTCGACACTGAAAAGTCTTTTGGAAAGTATGGGAAAGGTAATTAGAGCCCGTCTAAAATCTTACCTCCCAAATCGATTCGGATACGTTTCAGCTGTTGATGCCCCAAAACCCATTACTGTAGGCATTGTTACATCTCGTCGGTCTTCGATGTTTTTGTCAGGAATGAAATCTGAACGCTCTCGGAAGGTAGGTCTCAGACGAACTTTCAAGAAATCATTGGCTAGATTGGCGATGATTTCTTTGATTGCCTCCTCCTTCATAGTTGTAGGTCCGGTCAAGGCAAGTAGCTTTACGTCCATGAGTGACACCATGACGCGTCTCAAGACGAGCACTACAGCCGATCACACGATCGGACTGACTCTTCCGGCCACTTACGACTTTGATGCCACCGGCAGTATCGACGTGATTGTGGTTGACTTTCCTGCAGTCAACTTTGTCATGGGTGGCGTCTGGGCGACAACAGACTTCACTTTCAGTGACGGCACCCCCAGAACAATAAACGCCCTCAATCAAGGGGCGGGCGTGACTACGGTTGCCTGCGCTGATGGAGTCAATAACGTCGGGGTGGCCATAGACACCACAGGGATGGACTTTCGAATCTTACCTTGTGGTGTTAGCTACACCCCACAGGTTGCCGGTGCGACTATCACCTTCACCATCGATGGCACGACTGCTGATGGAACCCTAACCAATCTCGTAGCAGCGAATACCTATACGGTCAATCTCGCCATGACCGACGAAGGTTCAGTCGGTGCTCACACCGGCAGCATTTCGATCGGCATCGTCGACAATGATCAGGTAGCGGTTTCGGCTAACATTGACCCTACCATTACTTTTGACATCGACACGTCGACTATCATCGGTGCCGATACGGCAACTCCTTACGTCGTATCTTTCGGGACGGTCACTACAGTGGACAGTAGAGTGTCTGGCGACACTGATTCCGTCAACTATATACTGCTGGATTTAGCCACCAATGCGGCATCTGGTGCATCTGTGACCATACAGAATGTGAATGGAACGTCCGGTCTGGTGTCGGCTTCCACTCCCGCCGATACTGTAGCCAACTCCGACGGGGCTATTGCTGACGGAACCGAACGATACGGTTTTTGCGTCAATTCAGTTTCATGGACGTCAGGTTCACCTCTTACGGTCAGTGCCGATTATCTCGGAATGACCTGTAATGCCGACAGCGAGACCAACGACGTCGAGGATCTTAATACCACCGGCAAAAGCATTATTGAGGCGGCTGGTCCGATCGCTGGAGGACGTGCGGTCATAGTAGCCAATGTTTCCGTCAGCGCTATCACCGAGGCTCATGACGACTATGCAGACACGCTGACCTTTGTGGCCACATCTACGTTTTAGGTCCGTTGAACAAAAAGAGACTATGGAGGAGACAAGAAAAAACGATTTGGCCTGCCCCGGCGGAACAAAAAAATCCACATCAGCCTGTATTTTTGGCCTGCTGTTGCTGGTAACTGCTCTCTTTCCGCGAGGAACGGAGGCCCTGACGCTCTCTCCTCCTCATTTCGATTACTCTCTGAATGCAGGAGACTCCATTCTAGATGTCGTGAAGCTCTTCAACGAGACCGATACGACGGAGGTCTTTTATCCGATAGCGATGAACTTCGGTGCCAGCAACAACGAGGACGGTACGCCCAGGTTTTATCCGGCCTCCGAGGACAGGTTGGGTGAGGGGATGGGGGAATGGATAAGCATTGAGACCAGCAGAATAGAGCTCGCGCCTGGTGGGCGTTATAACCTGCCTTTTTCCATAAACCTTCCGAACGAGAATGTGAAGCCAGGTGGTCATTATGGCGCAATTTTGCTTTCATCGTCCCTGCCTTCTTCTGACGGTGGTTCCGTCGGCGTGGCGGCTCAGCTGGCGACGATTATTTTAGTCCGTGTCTCCGGTGACGTGCAGGAGATCGGCAGCATAGCCGAGTTTGGCTTTTCCGACCCTCAATCCTGGTACGACCACCTGCCGATCGAAATGTTCATGCGGTTCGAGAATGCCGGAAATGTGCATCTGAAACCAACTGGAAATTTAATCATAGAAAATTGGTACGGCCGAAAGGTGGCCGACATCTTGATAAATCCCGAATTCAAAAACGTACTGCCGTTAAGTATACGCAGGTTCGTCTTTGGGTGGGGTAGTGGAGTCGGCAACGAAGAGACCGGTCCGCTGGAGATGGAGTTTCGAAACTTTGCCTTAGGCAAGTACACTGCCCGTTTGGTCATAAGTTATGGCACTTCCAGTCAGGTACTTCTCTCCGAGAGGACGTTCTATGTGTGGCCTTGGAGGCTGATGCTGGTCATCGGAGTTGGTTTGATCGCATTGCTGATCATTTTAGCTGCACTCAAGCGGGTTTATGACCGATCTCTCATCAGGAGGTTCAGTCGGACCAAGAGCGGAAGGTTCTGAATCGGAAAGTCACAGCTCTTAAAGGATGAAAGTCTAAGCGGATTCCTTGCACATCCTGTCTAAATACTGCCTTTCGAGGATATTCGGATCTTATTCTCGGCGAAAACGTCGTAAGTAGACGAGTTGCGAGTCAGTTTGAGAAGTAAGATTTTTGGACAGGTTCCTAGAGGGAAGAAAGTAAGTCAGAATGAAAAACAAGCGGACAAGTCGCCATTCGTTTGGACTGAACGGTAAATTGTTCCGTCTTAATTTCGTTATAGCTACGGCGCTCGTCGTCATTGTCACCCTGATGTCGACTGCACTGTCGATTAGGGCTGCGGTCATCGGCAGTGTTCGTGACCTGATTTCCAACCAGGCGTCCAACGGATTTTCTGCCCATCGAATAGGCTTCAGCTTCTCTGGATCCAATACGTTTGTGTTCGGGGAGGAGATCGCCGTGGACTTTCCTGCCGACTTCATAGTTGGCGGAACTTGGGCCGTTACCGACTTCACTTTTATCGACAGTCTGGCCAGAACCGTGAATGCAGTCGATTCCGGTCCTGGAGTCAGCACGGTCGTCTGTGCCGACGGTGCCCTGAATGTCGGTGTGGCGGTCGACACCACGGACAATGTCTTTAGGGTCATTCCCTGCGGAGGATCCTTCACCGCCAGCGGAGCCGGTGCGGCGGTGGTCTTTACTATAGCCGGTGCCGCACCCAATGGAACACTGCTCAACCCGGCCTTCGAGGGCAGTTACACCATATCCGTAACCGATGCGGCTGGAGACTGTTCCGGCGGCTGCGACATGGCGGTTCCGATCGTCGATGCCTCGACTGTCTCGGTCACTGCAGAGGTTAGTGGCGGTCCGGTCTGCGGAAATGGCATCGTCGAGGCTGGGGAGACCTGCGACGACGGGAACGTGATCTCCGGCGACGGCTGCAGTGCGCTCTGTGCGCTGGAGGGTGCTGGTCCTCCTCCACCCGGCGATGTCACACCGCCGATCATTACTTATCACTGTGCGACGACAATCAACAGAAATTCGGCTGTCATAACCTGGGAGACAAACGAATCGGCTGACTCAACCATTCAATGCGGACTGACCGCCGCCTACGGATTGACTGTCTTCAATCCGTCGTTTGTCGTCTCTCATGGCCTGACCATGAACGATCTGGCTGAGGGGACGCTCTACCATTGCCGGGCCTGCTCCAAGGATTCTCCCGGCAATTCGGCCTGTTCAGCCGACTGTACCTTTACGACTTTGGATGAGACACCTCCGGTCATCTCCGGCCTGATCTGTACGGACATTACCCCCACATCCTTTCGAGTGATTTGGAATACAGACGAAAGCGCATCGTCGTTCGTTGAGTACGGGTTGATCGTCGGTCCTCCCTACAGCAACAACGCCGGATCGTCAGATCCAGTCCTTACCCATTCAGTTACGGTTTCAGGCCTTTCGCCGGCCACTACCTACCACTATCGGTTAAGGACTGGCGATGCCTCGGGCAATGAGGCTCTGTCGGTTGACCAGTCATGCATTACTGGTGATGGAGTCGCCGCACCGCCGGTCATTTCCGACATTCAGATCGCTGACATCAGCTGCGTTGCGCCGGTTACGACTACGGTTCGTTGGAACACCAACGAGGCCGCTGACTCGAAGGTCGACTACGGCCCGGCGGTCGGACCTCCATATGCGAGCTTGGTGAGTGATCCGACCGACTTGTTGGCCCATGTCGTTAGACTGATCGGCCTGTTGCCGGGACGGACCTACCACTATCGGGTTAGGTCTGAGGATCCAACTAATCTCGAGACAGCCAGCGCCGACGGTGTCTTCGTTACACCCAGCGGCAGTCCGCCGGTGATTTCCGGAGTATCGACTTCTGGCGTGACTGTCGATTCGGCGACCGTACTCTGGTCCACTGATGTCAGTTCCAACTCGGCAGTCGACTACGGCCCGACCGTCGCCTACGGTAGCAGCCAAAGTAATGTCTCCTCAGTCCTGGCGCACTCTTTGGCCATTCCCGGACTCAGGGCCTGCACTACCTACCACTATCGGGTCAGGTCGGCGCATGCCTGCGCTGCGGAGACGATTTCGACAGACCGCAGTTTTGTGACCTCTTTTCCGGCATTGCCCAGCATATCCGACCTTGAAGTCACCCACCTTGGAGAGAATTCCGTCCGCATCTCTTGGTCCACGGCTACACCGACCAGTTCGGCGGTTGACTACGGCCCGACCGTCGCCTACAGCCAGACCTCGTCCATGCCGGACTTGACGCTCAGTCATCTGGTCGTCGTCAGCGGACTCCTGCCCGGCACCATCTATCATTTTCGTGCTCGGTCTAAGGATGTATGTAATCAGGAGGTCATGACCGGCGACGATGCCTTCAATACGCTGCCCGATCTCATACCTCCGGGCTGCGTCATGAATTTGGTTGCCAGCCCCGGCAACGCGTTAATCGGACTTGGTTGGACCAACCCGCCGGATGACGATCTGCAGGGAGTGCGTCTGGTCCGCCGTCAGGGTGTTTGTCCGGCCGGACGTGCCGACGGGGTCACGGTCTATGACGGTCTAGAAAGCACTTTCGACGACTTCGGGGTGGTTAACGGTCTGAGCTACTGTTACGGGGCTTTCGGCTATGACGAGGCTGGAAACTTCGGCTGTGGAGCGATCGTCTCCGCGATTCCGGTCGGTCCGGCCGACGTGGTGCCGCCGGCCTGTCCGGCCGGTTTTATCGTCTCGGTCGGCAATGGACAACTCACCTTAAGTTGGGCTAACCCGGCCGATCGGGACTTCGCCGGAACGCGCATTGTCCGTCGGACGGACCGTTTTCCTGTCGATCGGTCAGACGGAACGGTCATCTTCGACGGTGTCGGTACCGGCTGGACCGATGTTGGTTTGATTAACGACACTACCTACTACTATGGGGCGTTTTCCTATGACCTATCGGGAAATAACTGTTCCGGCGTTTTTGCCCAAGGGACACCGATGGCTGGAGTGGACCTAGTGCCTCCGGTCTGTGCATCCAGTTTGTCTGCGACAGCCGGGGACAGTCAGGTTTTGGTCGTCTGGAGCAATCCGGCCGATCCCGGCCTGGCCGGAACGCGCATCGTGCGGCGGGACGACCGCGCACCGACCGGACCAGCCGACGGCCTGGCCGTCTTCGAGGGAATTGCCGACAGCTATTTTGATCTCGGGCTGACTAACGGTCGGACGTACCATTATGGCGTCTACACTTACGACGCCTCGCGTAACTATTGTTTGGGACCGACCATTTCCGCGACTCCGCAGGTCGGATTGCCGCCTCCATTGCTCGCATGCACTGACACTGACGGAGGTGTCGACTATCTGGCTCGTGGCACGGTAACAACGTCTGACGGATCGTTTCTCGATGCCTGCATCAATCGGTCAGTTTTGAGAGAGAATTTCTGTTCCGGCGGCAGTCTCAACACGACCGACCATCGATGTGGTGACGGATACAGATGTTCTTCCGGGCGTTGCGTTCCTGGTTCAGCCGTCGTACCGACCTCGACTTGCGGCAACGGAATTTGTGAACGGCCAGACTGCAGCATCGACTGCAGCCTGATGTCCTATGATCTCTATATAGTGAATCCCGACGGCGTCGAACGGCACATGGGCACCGGGTCGGTAAGGTCGGAACAGCTTTCGCCAGGACGCATTCGGCTGAACTTTGAGGATGACGGCCTGGACATGGACTATGACGATGCCGTTCTGATCCTCGACACCGGTATCTGCGGCTCGGCGGCCGTAACCTTAGTCAGTCGTAGTTCGCCGCTCAATCACCAGGTTAGGTTAGCGGTCAGCTATCGTGGCTTCCCCAAGCTCGACCGTCTGGTCTGGCAGGATTCGGTCGTCTCTCCGGGATCGACAATTTCCCTCAACATCAGTGACGACCCTTCGATCTGTGAAGGCAGCGAGAACGAGCTTAGCTGCCCTGCGGACTGTTTAGCCGAACCGCTGGAGCCGCCGGTTGAGGAAGACGACACCGTGCTCGAGGCGGATCGGCTGACGGCGGACGTGTTGAGGTTCTACGCCACATCCGCCAGGTTTTCATTGCCGGCCAATGACGGTGAGGTTAGCGTTTTACCGGGCATGTCGGTGATCATATCTTTGCCTAACGCCAACCTTTCTCAGCAACCGAGAGTAGTTTATCTGAACTTGGCCGGCGGTTCGTATGTCATGACCCCTACCGGCGACGCATTCGAATCAAAAGTCATGGCACCAGTTAGTTTGGGTCAATATCCTCTTTCGGTGGTCATCAGTCATGTCGACGGACTAACGGAGACGGTTCGCGCCGGTCTCGTGGTGATGCCGCCTGGTCGGGCTGTCGAGGAGAAGGACGGAGCCGTGGTCGGAGTGGCCGGGGCACGAGTTTCGCTCTTCTCCGAGTTCGGCAACGGCAGCTACGGACTGTGGCCGGCCGACAGCTCCGGTCAGGCCAATCCGTCAATCAGTGCCGAAGAAGGAACGTATGCCTTCATCGTCCCAGTCGGCACATATCGTCTGCATGTGGAGAAGGAAGGGTACTGCACCAAAGAGACTCTGGCCTTTCCGGTGGCCAACGGCCTGGTCTCCCGTAATGTCGTCCTGATCGCAATACCGCAAAAGACGGATAATTCACTTCAGAACATAGTCAATCAGGTCGATTTTCAGACCAAGGTTTTAGTTGAGGATGTCAAGGAGTTCACCGACAATCCGTTTGTCGAGAAGAGGACGGAAAACAGTGTCGCACCGGCGGCGGTAGCGGTTGCGACCGCCAATGTAGCCGTGGCCGGAGCTGCCACAGCGACTGCCTTTCCCTATCTTCTTTATCTTTATACGCTGCTGACCCATCCGTCACTGCTCCTCGGTGCCAGGAAGCGCAGGAAGTGGGGTGTGGTCTACGATGCGGTCACCAAGCAGCCAGTCGATCTGGCCATCGTCCGCCTGATCAACGACCGGACCGGGCGCATCGTTAGGTCGACGGTGACCGACCGCGAAGGTCGTTACTTCTTCATGGCCGGCAAGGGCTCCTATCGGATGACGGTCGCCAAGTCCGGCTACGTCTTTCCGACCGCCTATCTGAAGAATGTCCGTGAGGACGTACGGTTCATCAATCTTTATCACAACGAAACTATAGCCGTGTCGGACGATACGACCGTGGCGGCGAACATTCCGGTCGATCCGCTGATGAAGGAAAAGGCGCCACGTCGGGTATTTTGGGAGGGTATTGCCCGTCGAGTTCAGCGGAGCGTAAGTGTCCTGACCATACTCGTCTTGGTTGCGGCTGTGGTTATCTCTCCGACGCCATTCGTGATTTCGATGCTCGCCGTCAACCTGCTGATGCATCTGCTGTTCCGGCGGTTGGCCGTGGGTCGACAGCCGAAGAACTGGGGTATCGTCTATGATCAGCAGACCAAGAGACCCATTCGAAACGCCATCGTGCGCGTGTTTGAGGCCCGCTATAACAAGCTGTTGGAGACCAGAGTGACCGACTTGCGCGGGCGTTATGCGTTTTTGGTCGGCAATAACGTGTACTACGTCACCTACGAGAAGCCCGGTTATCAAAAGAAACAGGTCGGACCGCTGGATTTGGTGGCGGCCAAGAAGAAGGAGGATCAGCTGGTGGCCAACGACATTGGTCTGGTTTCGGAGTGTCGGGTCAGTTTTTGGTCAGGCCTCAGATTCAGACTGGGGACTGCATTCGGTCTGACCAACAGGGCAGACAAGACTTCGTCACTGAATAAGCCGCCTTTGGCGGAGAAGATCGGTCAAACCGGACATCTAATCGTCCAGCCTGGGGATAAAGTAGTAAGGAGCATGTCAGACCAGTTGGCCGTGGCACAATCCGAAAAACAGGCTGTGGATAATTTTGACGAACATAAAACTAAAGTTCCTTGGGAACTTCAAAATCTGAAGCAAATACAGAATAAAGCGATTGGTAAAGATTCACAGGATTTGAAGATTGATTCTGATCCAAAAAATGAGAAATTGACAAAATAATGGCTAAGGCAAGACTCTAATTTCGGGTCAAAAATGACCAGTGCCGGACTTTAAAGAAGTCATTTCTGTCCGTCAGTATCATTGAGTATGACTAACTAAGTTAGAGTTTAAGGAGATCACACGGATGGACATATCCGATGGACAGCGAGGGCTGGTAAAAAGAGTAAAAAAATGTAATAATAAAGGTAACGAAAGATGATTTGAAGATTGACAAAGGACAAGTGTCGATTGGTCGCGTTGCTCTAATGACGTAGAGCAGGGTCCCAATCTCCAGTTGGACAAAACAAAAGGATCCAAGGAGGGTAAAAACAAAAAAGATGCTCCAAGCATCAAGCAAAAAGGAGGAAAAAGTCCCTAGCTTCAATAAATTGAGGCTAGTTTGGTTTTTGTCAGCTTTTATGGTTTTGGTCGGATTAATTTGGTCGCAGGGTTCTGTGGCAGCCTCCGGTCCGTCCTCAAACCGAGTCCTGAACTATCAGATCAGACTGACCGATTCGAGCGGAATTAGGGTGTCGGACGGTGTAGTTGAGCTTGAGCTGACTTTCTATGATTCGGCGCTTGGTGGCAGTCAGCTTTATACAGCCTGTTCGGCTGATGGTTCGGCCACCGGCGTTCCGACTGCAGTTCAGGCCACCTTCACTAACGGGATTTCCTCGATACTCATCGGCAGCAATCTGACCTGTGCAGCCGGTTCGGCAGTGCTGATTCCCGCCGCATTGTTTACCAATACGGCACTTTATTTAGGAGTGACAGTCGAAGCCGATGCTGAGATGACCCCAAGGAAGCAGATCGTAGCCTCCGGTTACTCCATGAATGCCGATCGTTTGGATGACCTAGAGACAAGCAATGCCGGCGGTACTTCGGCTTTCGTTCCGGTTACCGACACTAACGGTAATCTGACCTTGACTGGCAATCCGCAGGGGTCTGGCGTTACGCAGGGTTCGTTGGTCGTCAATCCCGCCACAGCCGATGCGAATGAGATTCTGTTCGGTGTAGCTCTGGGCGGTGTTTCTAGGTTTAGCGTCGACGAGGACGGAGACGTGGCTGTTTCGGCTCGGTTGGACATGCCAGCCCATACCGACGGTGTTGGTCTCAAGTTGCCGGTGAATGCCGGCGCCCCGGTTGCGGTCACCGGAACCGTCGAGGGCGACATCGTCTGGGACAGCACCGGGGACGCATTCTACGTCTATGACGGAGCGGCCTTCGTCGCGGTCGACACGGACACCGGCATCATCCAGATCGGCTCCATGACTTCGGCCACCTCCTTCGGCGACGCCACGGCGGACGACGAATGGCTTGGTTTGGGCGCTGCGGCCGGCCGTATCGTGTTCGACGACCAGGCTACAGACGAGGTGCTGGTCATGGACGCAAACTTCGGCATCGGGGATGCGACACCGACGGCGCTCCTGACCGTGGGCAACGGCGATCTCTTTACTGTTGACTCGAACGGCAACGTAACGGTCACTGCCCGACTGGACATGGGTACACACAATAATGGTATTGGGTTCAATGTTGTTACCAATGCCGGCGCCCCGGCTGCGGTCACCGGAACCGTCGAGGGCGACATCGTCTGGGACAGCACCGGGGAC
>MNWN01000030.1 GCA_001872545.1 Parcubacteria group bacterium CG1_02_58_44 | reverse complement strand
CGAGTCCAATAGGGGCCTCGTAGTCGTTGCCCTCGATCTGTGACTTGTAGGCCACAGCCTTCGCGAACTTGTACGGCAAAGCGTAGAAGTTGACGAAGTCCTCGTTGAGCATGATGAACGCTCCCGAGGTGCACTTCTCGTCCGCAAGGATCGGCTTGCCGTTGTACGACAGAGCTGTGAAGCCCGTGCCGCCCGACAGACCCTTCATGGTCGAGGCATCCTTGGTGATGCGCTCCTGCGGTCGGAGGAGCTGTCCGTAGAGACTGAACACGGTCTCCGTGGTGTAGATCGCGGTCGGCTTCTGAGCACCAGAGGTGACTGCGTTCCACAAGGTGTCGACCTTCGCGAGCGTGAGAGTTCCGCTTGAAGCGGTCACGGTCGACTTGAGGGTCGTGTAGGTCGCACGGGCGAGACCGCCGAGCGTCGAGACAGACGTGCCGTCGTCGACGAGCGCTGCGAGCCCGAGCGGGTCCTTTGAAGAGTTGCCCGTGCCGTCCGCATAGAATATGGCGCCGAGGTCGTCGGCCATGTCCTCAGTATCTGACTGGATGGTCAGCTTCATGAGGTCAAGAATCTTGTCGTCGGTGTCCGCCACCGAGAGCTCGTCGCCTGGGAGGGCGCACGTGATCTGGTAGAAGGACGGGGTGAACTCCATAAACTGGCGGTTGTCGGTCGCCGCCGTCGAGAACGTGTCGAAGCCACTGAACGATGTGCCGGTAGTGTTCTTCGCGTACTTGATCGGGACGCGTAGAGTGCGGCCGCTCCACTTCTTGGAGCCGCGCACAATGCGCTGGAACAGGACGTTGGAGTTGAGGATCGTGTCGACGACATACGGGAGGTACTTCGTCTGGACGGTCGTCTGCACTCGCTGTCCATATAATTCGGTCATGGTGAATAAATGCTAGGCGAATAAGGTGCCTACCATGGCCGATATTTCTTGAAGTCGGCGGAGGTCATGTAGGACTTTGGCTTGGGGTCTCCACCGCCCGTTCCGCCCGATGTTGAGGCCGCGGCCACCTGTTTCTTGTCGGTGGTGTCTGGCTTCTTGGCGGGCGCGGCCTGCATCCCGTTGAGGATGCGCATGCCCGCGCGGTAGTTCCATCGCCCTTCGGTGTCTATGAGCTTGTTATCGAGCACGACCTTCCAGAGCTTCTCCGCATCTATCTTCGCTCCCGACGGGTTGAGGTCCTTGTCGGCCTCTATCGCCGCTAGCTCCGATCGCAGGAAGGCGGTGGCCTCCTCCACGGCCTTTCCCTCCTTCTCCTGCTCTTTCTTGATCCTATCGACGGCACGCTTCTCAGCTTCGTCGCCGATGGCCTTGAGTTCCGCATCGTGGTCCGCCTTGTAGGCGTCCCATTGCTCCTGTGTGCCCCCGAACCACGCTGGTATCTTGGTCTGCGTCGCGTTGTCCGCCCGATTGTCCCCGATCTCCGTGCGAATGGCGTCGATGGCCTTGGTCAGCTCGTCCGTGTGGCGCTTCTCCTGGTCGTTGAAACGCGTGTTCCACTCGTCCTCTCGTTGCTTCCACCTCGGATGCTCATGAAACGGGATGTCCTTATTATCGCCAGGAGTATTATTGTCCCCCTCCTCCGAATGGGTCTCTCCGTTTTGGTTGTCGTCTCCCGAGTGCGAGTCGGCGCCTGTTTCCTCGGCGGTGGTTTCGGTCGGGAAGGCGATGTCGCCCTCTCGCTGAAATCCTGCTGCAGTTTCTTCAGTCATGATTGTATCATTAGGTTACGAATCCCTGCGCACGTCCACGGGATACGATGTGGATAACTCTGCTGGTAAAATGTCTTCGTCCGTGGTTCGCCTTCTCGGTGGGAGTACCGCTCCGCCCTACTCCTTCTCGTCGCCCTTCTCCATGCCGATCTCGTGCATCTCTATCTCGATGCTGTTGTCGAAGCGGCTCTGCGACAGCGCGACTATCTTGCCCATCACCTCGACGGTGCACGTGTCGCCCATCTTGCAGTCCTTCGCCTCGGGCAGGTGCTCGAGCTGGAAGCGCACGGTCGGGAACGACGGCTTTGACTCGCCCGCCTTGAGCCCGACGGGTCCGTCCGTCATGTACTTGTCTGTCTTCGGCTTTATCTTGTGTGTTTCCATTTTGATAACTTCGGCTTGGCTGGTAATTTCTTCACCTTCTCGGGAAGGGCGGAGATGCTGGCAGTCTTGGCCGCGAACTCCTTGGCTATCTTCGAATGCTTGGCGAATAAGAAACGCACCTGGGATTTACTTGTGAACGGCATATTTTGATTCATTATTCTCGCATCTCTTTATCCAGTTGCAGTTTGCGCATAAAACTTGAAAACCATCCGCGCCATGCTTTCGTATATGTGCTAGAAGTTTCCTCGTCCCACACACCCCGCTTTTCCTCATCGCACTTCCTTCCCCCTTCACGTGATCTATTATCCCACACTTCTTGCATTTATCGCCGAGAATCCCCAGCAGTATACTTTTTGCTCGAGCTGTCGGCCTGTTCTCATAGACACGAAGCTTTTCTGGGTTCTTGTTCCTCCACTCCTTTTTTTTCTCTTTTGAGTTGTACCCCATGGCTATGGTCCAGGCTCGCCCGCTCCTGGGAGGTTCGACGGCGCCTCCGTTTTCTTGTTCGCCCCCGCGTGCGCCGCTATGCCCTCCGCGTCGAGGACGATGCCCGCCTGCTCGGCAAGCTGGACCTGCCCGACTGGCGGCAGGTCTTTGTAGCTGATGCTCGTAGAGGGCGGCTTCTTCTCGGCGGCCGCTCCTGCCTGCGCAGCCTGCTGGCGCTGCTGCATAACCTGTTGGACACGCTCGTCGTTCGCGAACAGGAGCTCTGGCGCGTTGGTCTCGAGCCACATGTTCGCCGCGAGTTGTTCTGGGTTCGGGTAATCGAGCCGCTTGTAGAGGTCGATGAGCGACATCTTACCCGCCGTGGAGAGTTCTATGGCCTGGTTCGCTATGCTTGCGCTGTCCTTCGGTAGGAGCGACCCTTCCTTCACACTGATATTGAGGCGCGGAGGAACGACGCCCTGGGCGAACTGTTCCTGGAAGCGGTCATCGTAGACGTAGAGGAGCTGGACGATCCAGTTATAGACGTCATCCGCCATCTGCTCGAGGTACTCGCTGATACCTCCGCCAATGCGGTCGGTGTCGAGTCCTCGGCTGATTATCTTCCCGCGCACGGTCGTCTCGCTCTCGATGCCCGCTGGGCTCGAGCCGCGCGTGCCCCAGATGTCGCGGACGCGCTGTCGCGTGTCGACGAGCTGGTTGTAGACGTACGCTGGTATCTCGCTGTTGGCTGGCTTGTAGACCGCCTCCTGCGGGGCTCCCGACGGTATGGTGACGACGCCGCCCTTGCGGAGCGCCTCGGCGACTCGGCTCGCCTGGTCCTTCGTGAGCCCAGACCGCTCGAGCGACACCACCATCCCGTTGTTGGCGTTGTCCGCGTTCTTGTCTATCTGCCTGTTGCGCTTGTTTATGAGGTCCTGGTTTGCCAGGTTCTGCCCCATGAGGGAGGTCACATCCACTGGTTGCTTGCCGAGGTTGAATATGGAAAGTAGCACGTACGGCATGCGGCGGCTCTTGAAATGGTTGACGCCCTTCCTGGGCTCCTGCGGAGCTGGTGCATCCGCCTGGGGCAGTGTAGGGGCGACTGGAGCTCCCTGGGGCAGCCCTGGCGCCTCCATGGGCTGTTCGACACCCACGCCTTGCTCGCTCTCGCCCGTGACGGCGCTCGTCACCTCCTCGTCGTAGTTCCAATGCGGGTTCTTGCGCTTGAGGAGGACGCGCGATCCGCACTTCCAGAACATACTGTCGGCAGTCCACCATTCCACGAAGCCGATCATGGTCGCTATGTCGCCCTTCGCGAGCTCGTTCGTGATGTACTCGACGTTGTCCTTCTGCTTCTCGTCCTTCTCGATGAGTGCGACAATCTTCCACGCTGGGAGCCTTCGGTGCTCGCCCAGTCGGTCGCCCGTGTAGCCGTCCTCGTCCGTGGCCGCCTCTGGGTCGAGGATGAGGCGCACGGGGCGCACCACCTTGACTGCTGGCCTGTCGTTGTCGAGGTCCCAGCCGAGCTTGATAGCTCCTAGGAGCCGCACACTCTGGTGCCGCGCGGCACCCTTGAGCTTCAGCCTGAGCTTCACCTCATCGGCTATCTCGCCAAGCTCCGCCTGAATCGCGTGCGCGAAGTCCTGCTTGGCCTGGTCTGCCTCCTCACCGACGGCAAGCGACACCATCGGCTCTGGGTTGCGCCTCG
Source organism: Parcubacteria group bacterium CG1_02_58_44 (assembly GCA_001872545.1). GTDB lineage: Bacteria > Patescibacteriota > Patescibacteriia > SG8-24 > SG8-24 > UBA1561. Next base: position 352 of record MNWN01000030.1, on the reverse strand, counting down.
TGACCTGCGGAAGGTACGTCTCGAGCCCCTCGAAGATGGCGTTGTCGACCATCGCGCGGCTCTTGTCCGCACTCGGCCTGTTGAAGTGTTCCCCCTTCCAATACTTCTCGTTCTCCTCGCCCGCCTGCTCCCACTTCTGCTTGACATCGCTCTCGTTCCACGTGCGTTCCCACGTGTCGGCGAGCTTCACCAGATCTTCGTCCGATTTGTCTAGCTCAAGCTCGGGAAGCCGAATCCCTATTACGCCCTCCGCGTTCTCCCGTCCCTCGTCTCCGCGTCGCTTGTTGACGTTCGCTCCGAGCGAATAAAATGCATCAAGCAGATAGGAGCGCACACTCATAAAGTGGGAGTG
>MNWN01000017.1 GCA_001872545.1 Parcubacteria group bacterium CG1_02_58_44 | reverse complement strand
TCCCAGGGGTCGTACCGTCTCTTCCAGCGCCAGAAGGTACGCAGGGGTACAGAGAAGCGACGACAGACCAGAGCAGCGTTGCCGCACTCGCGGTACGCATCCATCCAGGCTAGACGACCACGGGCCTCGATGGAGATTGAGCGTGACACTGTCTCGATCATACGCACCAATGGTGCGAGATCACGATTAACATGAAAAGAGCTGAGGAAGTCGTATGGCATCGGTTTTGGACCGTGCCACAATTAGTGTCCCATTACAGCCCGTTGATTGCCGCTTCTTCGCGATTAAGCGCATCCAAAAAATTGCCGTTTCGGAATTTCGAATGGCGTTTTGCTTCGCTGTCGTGTGAATTTGTGATGTCGAGCTTCTTATCTTATTGTCCTGATGTTGCGTCGTTTTTTTTGTCGTTCCGGGAGGCCGAGCGGAACTAGGTCTGTCCGGGGTCCAGTGCTGGCACCGTCCGATTTTTGGGTTCCGGATCAGGTCCGGGACGACGGTAAATTAAAAAAATTGTCATCCCGGCCTCCGAGCCGGGATCCACGATCCGATCCCTGCCTGTCCGAACATGACGCAGTCCGATCCGATCTCCGCGGCGTATGCCTCCCGCGGCAACCTCGGAGGCGTCCGGGCTGGGTCCCGAGCCGGCAGGCGACGGCCGGACGCCGAGAGTTAGGGCGGACCGCCGCCGGAGCGGGCCGACCCGTGCCGCGGAAGGCATGCGCCGGAGGCCCGTCCGGCCCGAGGACATGAGGTTCCGCGCGGCGGGAGGCCACGGCGGCCGGTTAAAGGAGATAAGGTGCTGGGCGCGATATCCGTCCCCCCGCGGAGCGATGTCTTGGTCCCCACCTCTGCTAAAGCTACGGTGGGCAAACCGGATTAGGTCCGGGACGACATGGTAGAGCCGCCGGGACGACAAGGGTGTTTAATGACGGCTCTTTAACAAATGTCATCCCGGGCCGAGACCCGGGATCCACGATCCGACCTTTTTTGCCTCTGGGTCCCGGGTCAAGCCCGGGACGACATGGGACTTTCTGGGTCCCCACCTCTGCTAAAGCTACGGTGGGCAAGCCGGATCAGGCCCGGGACGACAGAGTCGGTTGCAGGAATGACAGACTGAAATCAAGCCCGGGACGACAGTTTTAGGTAGCCAGAACGACAGACTGGCGGCCAGGGACGACAAGGTCGTATACGCCAGAAGACCATCATTCGGCTTGCCGTGTCTCTACGCCAAAACAAAGAAGGCATCCCGTTCGGGGTGGATGCCTTCTTTTGAATTCGTCCGTACCCCGATTCGGGGACTTAGATGTCCAGATTTTTCACGTTCTTGGCGTGGGTCTGAATGAAGCGCTTGCGCGGCTCCACCTCACTGCCCATCAGCACGTCGAATACCTGGTCGGCCCGGGTGGCGTCTTCGATGGTCACGAGTTTCATAACGCGTTTCTCCGGATCCATGGTCGTCTCCCAGAGCTGTTCCGGGTTCATCTCGCCCAGACCCTTGTAGCGCTGGATGCTGATGCCGGTTGAGGTCTTGATCTCGCCGCTCTCCTGCTCGCCGCCCTCAGTCTCGACCTGCTCGATCTCCTTATGCACCTTGCTGACGGACTTGCTGTCGCCGGTCATGGAGGCGATGAACCGGTCTTGTTCCTCGTCGGTGAAGGCATAGTGAACCTCTTTGCCCTTCTGGAGGCGGAAAAGCGGCGGTTGGGCGATGAACAGGTGGCCCTTCAGGATAAGCTCCTGGAAGTAGCGGTAGAAGAGGGTCAGGAGCAGGGTGCGGATATGCGCGCCGTCTACGTCGGCATCGGTCATGATGACGATCCGCTCGTAGCGCAGCCCCTCGATGCTGAACTGGTCGCCGATGTTGGTGCCGAGGGCGATGATCAGCGACTTGATCTCGTTGTTGGTCAGGATCTTGTCCAGCCTGGCCCGCTCCACGTTCAGTATCTTGCCGCGGAGGGGGAGGATGGCCTGGGTCTCGCGGTCGCGTCCCTGCTTGGCTGAACCGCCGGCCGAGTCGCCCTCGACCAGGAACAGTTCGCTCCTTGACGAGTCACGGGTCGAGCAGTCAGACAGCTTGCCCGGCAAGGTCAGACCCTCGAGCATGCCCTTTCTTAATATGGTATCCCTGGCCGCACGCGCCGCCAGTCTGGCCCGGGCCGCAATGACGCACTTTTCGATGATCGCCTGGGCGTCCTTGGGATTTTCCTCCAGGAAGACCTCGAGCTCCTCGGCCAATACGGCTTCGACTGCGGTGCGAGCCTCGGGATTGCCGAGCTTGGCCTTGGTCTGTCCCTCGAACTGCGGTTCCTTCAGTCGGATGCTGATGACCGAAGTCAGTCCCTCGCGCGAGTCGTCGCCGGTGATGTTGTCGTCCTTCTCCTTGAGGATATTGTTCTTGCGGGCGTAGTTGTTCAGAACTCGAGTCAACGCCGTCCGGAAGCCGACTACGTGCATGCCGCCCTCGGGGTTGTAGATGTTGTTGGCGAAGGCATAGGCGTTCTCCTTATAGTCGTCGGTGTACTGAAAGGCGATCTCGACCTCGCCGACGTCGTCGCGTTCCTTGCGAACGTAAAAGATGTTGGGGTGGCGGACGTCTTTCTGGCGGTTCAGATGCCAGACGTATGACTTCACTCCGCCCTCGAAATGGAAGGTGTAGTCCTTCTCCAGCTCCTTACTGCGGCGGTCGCGGATATGCATCGTCACGCCGGCGGTCAGGTAGGACTGCTGCCGCAGGTGGGTGATCATTGTGTCCCAGCTGAACTCCAGCGTCTGGAAGATGCTGCCGTCCGGCTGGAAGATGGTCTTGGTGCCGGTACCGCGGATCGCCTTGATGGCCTTGACCTTGCCCTGCGGAACGCCGCATTTGTATTCCTGGACCCAAAGCTGGCCGTCACGTTTGACCTCGGCTCGGACGTGGGTGGATAGCGCATTGACGACCGAGATGCCGACGCCATGCAGTCCGCCCGAGACCTTGTAGCCGCCTGCACCGAACTTGCCGCCGGCGTGCAGTTTGGTCATGACCAGCTCCAGCGCCGACTTGCCGAACTGCTTGTGGATGTCGACCGGGATGCCGCGGCCGTCGTCCTCGACCGAAACCTCGCCGCCCTTTTCGAGGGTGATGGTGATGTTGTCGCAGTGTCCGGCCATGGCCTCGTCGATCGAGTTGTCGACCACTTCCCAGATGAGATGATGCAGTCCCTCGGTGCCGGTGGATCCGATGTACATGCCCGGCCGGCGGCGCACCGGTTCCAGTCCCTCGAGTACGGTGATCTGTCCGGCGCCGTATTCGTCGGTGCCGGTGTGTCCGTCAGCTCCCTTCTTGCGGCCGGCCGGTTTCTTGGCCGGTGCCGCCTTCCTCGTTTCTTTATCCTGAGGTTTTTCGTTCGTCTTTTCGGCCATAATTTTGGTCATTTGAAAATCCGCCTTTGCGGATCCGTATGACAGGATGTTAGCACGCGGACCGGCTGCGGGCAAGGCTGTCCGTTCCGAATCGGAGCGGAATTTTCAGTCTCCGTGATCACCGCTCCTTCCGCGTCGAGTGAATGTTTTTGGATCTGAGGGTTAGGCCGCGTCGGTCGGGTCTGGTATCATTCTTCCGTAACGCGTCATCGACCTCTATGGAGATTGTTCCGAGCGGCAGCAGCGAAGAGAAGCTGTCCGAAAGTCAGCTCAAATGGGGACTGTGGTGGGTGAACCATCAGGGTCAGCTGAAGACGGTCGCGACGGTCCTGCTGGGTGCGGTCGCCTTCGCCCTGTTGGCCTACGGGTCATGGGGTTTTGCCGACTGGTTTTTCGGTTCCGGCGTGCATGAACGCTCCGACATCGCGACGCTGACCCGGAATCTGACCGACTACACCAGCTTCCGCGATGCGGCGATGCCGGAGAAGCTGTCCGTTCAGCCGACGATGACCCTGCCGGCCGGGGAGGGCAAGTACGACCTGCTGGCTCGGATGGTAAATCCTAACCGACGTTGGTGGGTCGAGTTTGATTTCCGGTTCGTTGATTCTGGATTGTCCGACCGTCTCCAGCACGGCTATCTGTTGCCGACCGACTCGCGCTACCTGTACCAGTTGGGAGTAAGCTCCGATCACAAGCCGAGTCCGTCGTTCGAGATTGCCGACATCACTTGGCATCGGGTGGACGGGCACGAGGTACAGCCGGACTACCTGACTTGGGCCACCAAGCGGCTCAACTTCATAATCGACCGGCCGGAGTTCGTGCCGCCGGACGCGAAGTCGGCCCTGCCGGTCAGCCGGGCCCGTTTCAGCGTGACCAACGACACGGCCTATGGTTACGTATCGGTGCCGTTCCTGGTGACGCTCCTGAGCGGCGAGCGGGTGGTGGCCGCGAATCGGGTAGTGGTCACCGGACTGAAGGCCGGGGAGGTTCGCGAGGTCGAGTCGAGCTGGTTCAACGACCTGCCTAACGTGACTAGGGTCGAGGTGAAGCTGGAGCTGAACATCTTCGACCCGACGGTCTATCTGGCACCGGAGAGCTAACGACAGGGAATTGAAGATCGAAGCCGCCGCTGAGCGGCTTTTTTGTTCACCGGAGTTTCGCGTCTGAAGCGTGTCATGCAGTCCGACGGTCCTCGTCTTCGGATGAGTCTTTTGACGTTCGAGCAGCCGAACACCTAAACTTACCCCGTTGATTTTTCTTTCATGCCGCGTACTTCACCATACGACATCGTCAAGTTCGATTGGCTGCTCTTGGCGGCCAGCATGCTGCTGGTCGTTTTCGGATTGACGGCACTCTACAGTACCTCGCTGGCTGGCGCCGGCGGTCCGCTTTCGTCGGGCGGGTCGGCTGTTCCTCCTGACCTGGGCAACTTCTGGAAACAGTTTTGGTTCGCCGTCTTCGGGCTGGTCCTGGCGATGGCCCTGCCGGCTTTCGATTACCGGTCTTTGGCGCGGACTTCCAAACAGCTGCTGATCCTGTCCGTACTTCTTCTGCTGGCCGTACTGATCTTCGGTTCCACGGTTCGCGGCACGACCGGCTGGTTCGGCATCGCCGGATTCGGCATCCAGCCGGTTGAATTGGTCAAGTTTCTCGTCATCGTCTTTCTCGCCAAGTACCTGAGCGACTACGCCGGTCAGGGGCGGGGACTGAGGCATGTGCTGGTCTCCGGACTGGCGATGCTGCCGGTAGTGGCGCTGGTTCTGATGCAGCCGGACTTTGGGTCGGCCTTTCTGCTGCTGGTCGTCTGGGCCGTGCTGGTCATGGTGGCCGGCATCAGACGTTCGCATCTTCTGCTCATGGCCGTCGGACTTGCCGTCGTCGCGGTGCTGGCCTGGACGCTGCTGCTGCGCCCATACCAGAAGGATCGCATTACGTCGTTTCTGGACCCGGACAGCGATCCGCTCGGCCGTGGCTATAACGTCACTCAGTCGATTATCGCCATCGGTTCCGGCGGCCTGACGGGAAAGGGGATGGGCTACGGCTCGCAGAGTCAGCTGCGCTTCCTGCCGGAACGGCAGACCGACTTCATCTTCGCGGTCATCGCCGAGGAGCTTGGTTTCGTCGGAGTGTTCTTTCTCTGCCTGCTTTTCGGCGTGATGTTCTGGCGCGGATTTCGGCTGGCGGTTTCGGCCCGCGACGACTTCTCGGCATATCTCGCGTTGGGCATCACCGTCTCGATAGCCGTTGAGGTGTTCGTCAACCTCGGCGGCAACCTGAGGCTCATGCCGGTGACCGGCATGACACTGCCGTTCGTCAGCTACGGCGGCAGCTCGTTGCTGGTCAAGTTCGTCATGGTCGGCGTGCTGGAGTCCATGTCCATGAAGGGGACCAAGTCCTGAAGCCGGCAGCCTGTGGATTTTTTCGTTGACCGAAGGCCGAAAAAATGGTACGATTACGGCAGAGCTGCGGATAAAAAACAAAAAAAGCCGCCGCCCTAAAAACAAAAATATGTCCTTACCTTTTAGTAACAGCCCCAAACGGGCCGACTCGTCTTTCTGCGGGGAAGACGTGAAGCTGATCTCCTACTGTCCGCTCTGCGAGTCGAGCTACACTCCGTCGCAGACCCAGGTCTTGGGGGAAAAGGAAGGCAGCCATCTGCTCCACATGAAGTGTGGAAACTGTTCCAACGCAATTCTGGCGTTGGTTATTATTTCTACGGCCGGCGTTAGCTCGGTCGGTCTGTCCACTGACTTGGCTTTCGATGAGGTCGACCGCTTCAAGGCCGGACCGGCAGTGAACACCAATGACGTGATCGACATGCATCATCTGCTGCAGAACGAGGATGCCATGTTCGCCCAGCTGGGCTGCTAGTTCCTGCGCATGACGACAGCGGCTGCAGGCGGAGAATAAAAAGGTTGTTCTCTGTGATGGGTACTCCCGAAGGGGCAGAAAGACGATCTCCTGCAGAAAAGTTAAGTCGGTCTTGTGATACTGAGGAAGAAGCCAGACAGTTGGTAAGGGAATTTTGGGAGGCGATGCCTCACGGACAGCAGTTTACTGATTCTTCGCGTGATATCGATTGGTCCGAGGAACTAACCATGGGCGACCGGACGAAGGTCATTAAGTGCAGGGTAGGAAAAGATAGGGGAAAGTGGCTGGCGATTTTTAGCGGTAATCATCAGTCTCTGACGCCTGATGCGGAAAATTGGTTGAGACAGAGAGGACTTGTAGAGTAGTTCCGTCAGCGCCGTTCTTTAGGGTTATTTTAAGATGGATGGTCGGGCGACGGCCCGGCTTTTGTTTTTCGTCGGGTCGGAGTAATGGTTGTCCGGTCTTGCCAAAAAAAGGCCGGCAGGGTATAAATGCACGCGTGAAATTGGCTTGGCGATATTGACCGTCAGCTCGGATCGACCCATCGGTCGGCCGTCTGAAACCGATTTCGACTAAGACATTACCCTTTAGCAGAGTTAATATGGAAACGCATAAGCTGAACGCCAACGTTCGGGAAAGAACCGGCAATCAGGTCGGCGCGCTTCGCCGGGAGGGCAAGGTTCCGGCCGTGGTCTACGCGAACGGTATCGATAGCATCAACCTGTCTCTGGAAGGTCGGGAACTGGAGAAGATCTACGCCGAGGCTGGGGAGTCTTCTTTGGTGGAGCTGTCGATCGACGGCCAGCCGCCTCGGATGGTAGTCATCAAGTCGGTCCAGCACGGTCCGCTCAGGAGCGACATCATCCATGTCGACCTGGTCGAGATCAAGATGGGCGAGAAGATGGATATTTACGTCGAGTTCGAGTTCGTCGGGGAGTCGCCGGCCATCAAGGCATCGGGCGGCATGCTCGGACGGAGCATGGACGGGGTCGATGTGCGGTGTCTGCCGAAGGATCTGGTGCAGAACATTCAGGTAGATCTCGGCCTGCTTAAGAGCGTAGGCGACGTCATCCACATCAAGGACCTGGTCGTGCCAGAAGGTTTTGAGATTTTGGCCGAGCCGGACGACGTGATCGCTACCGCCAGCGCCGCCGAGGAGGCCGAAGAGGAAGAGAAGGTTGCGGCTCCGGCCGACATCGAATCAGTGCAGGTGGTCGGCAAGGGCGGCGACAAGGACAAGAAGGAAGGTTCGGAGAAGTCCGCATAGGGATAGCGCGTGCCGTCGATTGGTACGGCTCACTTTTGAGAGATGTTAGATTCGGAGAGCAAAACCGTCCGTAGGCAAGCCGATGCCCGTCGGGCGGTTTTTGCCGTCGGTGCAGGTTTCTGGTGCGGTCCGGCCGGTTGGGTATTGGTGTTGGCGATGCTGGCCGTCGGAGTCGCGGCCATATCCTTTACCTATTGGTCCGGTGACGATGCCTGCGGGTTGGTGCAGCCTGATCTGACGGCAACAGGCTTGTCCGCAGTCGGCGGTTCGTCAGAGGCGGACGGCCTTCTGCCGTCGGACCTGCCCAGAAGTGCGGTCGATGGCCTGTCTTTGGCCGATCGCGACGAGGGACGCCTGTTCACCGTCGTCCTGGACAACATTGCCGTGGCCAGACCGGCTGCATCTATAGCCGCCGCCACTCTGGTCTGGGAGGCACCGGTCGAGGGCGGAATCACCAGACTGTTGGCGCTGTTTCGTGACAGTGCCGATCTCAGACGTATCGGTCCGGTTCGTTCTGTTCGTCCGTATTTCGTCGATTGGACCGAGGAGTACGGTGCGGTCCTGACTCATGTCGGCGGCAGTCCGCAGGCCCTGTCGCTGCTGCACGGTTCCGGTCTTTTCGAGCTGGACGAGATGCGTCAGGGCGGATACTTCTGGCGCGACCGGTCGCGGAGCGCGCCCCATAATGTCTACACGTCTTCCGATCTGCTGCACGAGGCGTTGGTTGACTATGGGGAAATGGAGGACATTGCCGATCTGGATATCGATCGGCCTTTCAGGACATCGAATCCGGACTTGGTTGACTTTGGAGACGTTGTGGAGATTGGGGTCGACTTCGGTTCGCCGGACTTTGACGTGACTTGGGTCTTCGATGACGGCAGCGGAACCTACTTGAGACATCAGGGTGCAGGCAGGTTTCTGGACGAGAATCAGTCGGTGGTCGCGGCGAATAACGTCATTGTTCAGGTTACCGACATCAGCGTCATCGACTCGGTCGGTCGGCGTTCGATTCGGACTTCGGGAACCGGTTCCGCCCTCCTGTTCCAGGACGGTCGAGTCAGGGAGGCCAGTTGGTCCAAGGAAGGAGACGGTCGCACCAGGTTTTTGGATGGCGAGTCCGGTGACGAACTGCCTCTCAACGTCGGAACGACTTGGATCGAGGTGGTCGGGGAGGTCGAGGCGGTTTCGTATCAGTAGGGTTGCCGTCGAGACCGACGGTCCGCGCATTGGGCGGATTTTTTGTTTGCGTCGAGTGTCGGACATGTCGGTACGTCGCAAAAAACGTCCGGCGGTCCGGACATCGGTTAGGTAGCGATCGGCAGCGGAACAGCGGTCAGAACAGTCTGGCCGTCAGTCCGACGACCGAACCTACGTCCGTGCCCGACAGGATCGGTTTCATGTCGGCTTTCGCGAATCTAATCGCGATTTCCGAACGCAGCGGTTCAAGCTGATACGGCAGGTGTTCGAAGAGCAGTCGGACGGCAGGCGGTCGTTTCGTCAGAAAGAGGTGGCCAAGCTGATCGAGCAGCTTTCGATACGGGTCCAGACCGTCCGGCCCGCCGTCAAGGGCGCTTTGCGGCTCGAAGTCACGTACCTCGGGAGTCAGGTCGGCCAACTGACCGGTCGGGACGTACGGCAGGTTCGCCAGGACGATCAGCGGCACGTCGGTCGACCAATTCTGCCGCAGCGGGTCGGTCAGGTCACCGAGAAGGAAGTCGACGCGTTCGCCGACTCCGTTTGTCTTGGCATTGCGTCGGGCTACCTGCAGGGCCGGGTCGGACGTGTCGGTGGCCGTCGTCCTGGCGGTCGACATTTCGCCGGCCATGGTGACTGCGATGCAGCCGCTGCCGGTTCCTATGTCCCAGACGTCGACCTGCGTACTTCGGTTCGTCAGGTCGAGCGCCGTCTGGACCAGGATTTCCGTCGCCGGTCTCGGTACGAGCGTAGCCGGAGAGACCTCGAAACTTCGTCCGAGAAAGATCGCCCGTCCAGTTATACGTTCCGGCGGTTCGTGCCGAAGGCGGCGTTCGATCATTTTCGTGAGGGTGGCCTCTTGGTCCGGCAGCAGGGGAGTTTCCGGGTGGGTCAGCTGCATCTCCTTCGGTAGTTCGGCAGCCCAAGACAAAAAATCCGCTGCCTCCCGTTCTGGATCCGATCCCAGGCAGCGGTGCTTGCGGAGTCTGGAGAGGGTAAGGATGTAGGCATCTCCTAGATTCATGTCAGTCGTCGGTTTGTCGGATATCTTCCCTGGTGAGGTGTTCCTTCACCCATTCGGCGGCCGGTTCGATGTCCTGTGGGTAGCCGATCGGAAACCAGGATTCGGCTTCCGTTACCCTGACCCTTTCCTTCTGGGCCATGGACGAAATGGTGTGAGGGAGACCGAATTCCGATCCGTCGCCGATCGGCACCAGGTCGTAGTCGAAGAAACGCCGGTCGATTACGTAGGCACCGACGTTCACAAGTCCGCCTGAGCCCTGCGGCTCGTCGCGGCTGACACCGGTCATGTATCCGTCATCGTCCAAAGTCAGCAGTCCGAACCGTCCGTTGTCCTTCAGATGCAGTCCGAGGGCGGCCAGTTCATTACCGGCCAGACGGCGGAGGTCGGACGGCAGGTACAGGTCGTCGCCGTTCAGTACAAGGAAACGTCGGTCGAGCAGCGGTCGGGCGACGTGCACCACGTGTCCGGTTCCCTTGAGTTCGGTCTGGATCACGTAGCGGATCGATCGGCCATGCCAGCGGTCACCGAAATGTTTCGTGACCTGCTCTTTGAGGTAGCCGACCACGATAATGACCTCCTCGACCTCCGGCGGCAGGGCGTCGATCGACCACTCGAGGATCGGACGGCCGGCGACCGGAACCATCGGCTTGGGCCGATCGTCGGTCAGCGGACTCAGACGTCGTCCGCGTCCGGCGGCCATAAGGACGGCCTGTCTGGGTATCGGAAAATCGAATTTTTCTTTGTTCGGCGGCATGAATTCTTTCGTCGGCCTCGTGGGGCCGTCAGTCGGTTGAGGTCAGGCCGGACAGGACTGCGTTTACGACCGGATCCAGGTGGCCGTCGAGTATCTGGTCGATGTTGTGCCATGACTTCTTGATGCGATGGTCGGTAATGCGGTCCTGGGGAAAGTTGTAGGTTCGGATCTTTTCCGAACGGTCGCCCGTGCCGACCTGCCCACGACGCAGCGAATCCTCCGTGGCCCGACGTTTCTCCTCCTCCATAGCCAGCAGTCTGGCTCTCAGGATGCCCATGGCGCGTTCCTTGTTTTGTGCCTGGGAACGCTCGTCCTGGCATTGGACCACGATGCCGGTCTGCAGGTGAGTGATGCGCACGGCCGAGTAGGTCGTCTGCACGCTCTGTCCGCCGTGACCGCCGGCCAGGAAGGTGTCGATGCGCAGGTCCTTGGCCTCGATCTTCAGGTCGATCTCCTCGGCCTCCGGCATGACGGCGACCGTGGCGGCAGAGGTGTGGATCCGGCCTGACTTTTCCGTCTCCGGCACCCGTTGGACGCGATGCACGCCGCTCTCGAACTTCAGCTGACGGTATGCATTGCTGCCCTCGATGAGCATGATGCCTTCCTTGAGTCCGCCCAGCTCGGTCCGGCTGACGGAGACGGACTTGGTCTTCCAGCCCCGGAGTTCGGCGTAGCGGGTATACATTCGGAACAGTTCGGCTGCGAATAATGAGGCTTCGTCTCCGCCGGTTCCGGCCCTTATTTCGAGATAGACGTTCTTGCCGTCGAGCGGTTCGGGCGGGACCAGTACGGCGGCCAGCTCGGTTTCGACGTCGGTCAGTTCGTCGGTCAGGCTGGAGGATTCTCCTTCGGCCAATCGCCTCATTTCCTCGTCGTCCGTATCCGCAGCCGTCGATTGCGCCTCTTCGAGAGCGGCTACGATGCGCTCGTACTTGGCGCCTACGTTCAGGCATTCCTTGATTGCGGCATATTCGCGGTTCGCCTCCTCAAGTCGTTTGGTGTTGGAGAAGATGGCCGGATCGCCAAGCAGGGCCTCCAGCTCTGAGGCCCTTGTTCGTCTGTTCGACAGTGCGGTCTTGAAGTCCATACGAAAACGCGGGGGACGGTCAATGCGGATTCATCTCTCGGATATCCGCATGCCGTCTTCCCGCGCTCGGGTCTATTTACTTTTCGTCCTGCTTGCTGGCGGTCTTCCGTCGGGCAACCTTTTTCTTCTTGCTATCGACTGCTGCGACCGACTTTTTGGCGGATCGTTCCTCGAATTTCTCGACCCGGCGTGCCGTATCCACCAGCTTTTGCTTGCCGGTGAAGAACGGATGGCAATTTGAGCAGAGCTCGACGTTGATCTCCTTGATCGTAGCACCGACCGTGAACGTGTTGCCGCAGGCGCAAGTGACCTTGGCGTCCGGATAATAGGTAGGATGTATGCCTTTCTTCATAATGGTGATGAGTTGGCCTCTTTGACGGTGGGAGATTAGCACTGGCCGGCCAATCGTGCAAGTCTCGAGTCCGATCCGGACTTTGACCCCCGTGCAGCATGACCGTAGCTCCTTATGAAGGACTGCTGGTCTGGTTATGGGAGGGTCTTTATCGTTGGACCGTTTGTGTGGCCATCACCAATGGCGACATGCGGCGTTTTTTGGTACCATCATGAATGCATGAATAGTAATGCTCATGGGTAAGATACCGAATGGAGAAAACAGCAATGGCCGAAAATTCGGCCTTCGGTCTGTGACTCTGATCACGGTCGTTCTTTTTTCGTTAGTCGGGATACTGCGCGCCGAAACGGCCTTGGCCGGAGGATTTGCCGGTGGCACGGGATCGTCTGGAGACCCCTACCAGATATCGACCTGTACCCAGTTGCAGGACATGCAGGGCTATCTGTCCTCCTATTTTGTATTGACCGGTGACATCGACTGCAGCGCCACCTCTGGCTGGAACGGAGGTACCGGGTTCATACCGGTCGGTTCCAGTGTTTCGGTGCCGTTCACTGGTGGATTCAACGGCGGCAACTTTACCATCAGTGGCTTGTACATAAATCGACCGACGACCGACAATGTGGGACTGTTCGGCTACGTCATGGCTTCGATCAGCCATTACATCAGGAACTTCAAGCTGTCCGACGTAACGATCATCGGACAGGACTACACAGGTCCTTTGGCCGGAACTTTTCGTAGCATGACAGGACAAAACGTTTCCGTCATCGGCACCAGCAGCGTTTCTGGAAGGCAGTATACCGGCGGTCTGGTGGGCTATCAGTATGACGGCATCACCTGGAACTCATCGTCGAACAGTACGGTAGTCGGTTCGTCAAGCTATACGGGAGGCTTGATGGGTTGCAGCATGAACAGTTCTTACATTTATAATTCCTACGCCACCGGTGCGGTCAGTGGCACAAGTTACGTCGGCGGTCTGGTGGGCTACCTATATTACGGGGGTTATTACTATTCCTACGCCACTGGTTCGGTAACGGGGTCTGGCACTTACGTAGGTGGTTTCGCGGGAAATGACTACTATGGTAGCGTCTATTATTCCTACGCCACCGGTGCGGTTAGCGGCTCCAGTAGTTACGGAGGACTGATCGGATCTAGCAACGCTACTCTAGTCGGAAACTACTGGGACGTCTACAGGACGGGTATGGCCTCCTGCTACTACGGCGGCAACAGCGGCTGCATCGGCAAGAACTCCGGCAACTCCGAGCCGGACTACTGGTTCAACACCCCCTCCAGCCCGCCGATGAACGCCTGGAACTTCAACGGCTTGTGGAAGACCAGTCCGGCCGACTATCCGACCCACAACTCGCCGGCCGTATACGAGACGGCACCGATCCTC
>MNWN01000023.1 GCA_001872545.1 Parcubacteria group bacterium CG1_02_58_44 | reverse complement strand
ATCAAGTCCGTGACGACAAAGTAAAGTGATTCAAAAGCTTAAAATCAAGATTTGATTCCAATGCCCAGCTAAGGTTGACAAAACCGGCAAAACGTGCTAAGTTACGCTGTTACGAATGGGTTTCGTGACCAGGTCGCTGGAGCGGTCTGTTTAGCAGTTTTTTGAAAATTAAAACTCGGCCACAAGAGGAGTGGTCGATTTGAGGTTGCCCGAGAGGGCAGAGGAGGAGTGTCATGGCAGCAGCAGGTGGAGCCGCCCCGGCGGGCGGTGGTGGAATTGGTCGGGCAGCGGATGAGGTTATCGGTCCGTACGCGGAACGATGGGCTTCGAAATTGGTTGGTTACGTAACCAATCAAAGAGGGTTCAGACGAGCCCTTCACAAAATGGATCCTCGGGCAGTGGCCGGGATCCATGCCATGGCGCCAGGGGCGCTGGGCCTATTGGTCGGTTTGATGTTTCCGAACACTCTGTTCGGGAACGCTCAGGCGGCAACGGTCGCCAAGAACTTTCTGATGCAGGGCATCAGAAAGGCGGCCGATGCTTTTGAGTTAGGTGAGGACCTCGATTCTGAGGACTTTGCCGATCAACTCGAGACCGACCTGTCAGCGGCCGAGGCGGAGCTCAAGACTGCCGAGGTACTCGTGGACGGTTTCGGCCGATTTCACGATCCAAACTGCGCCGATATGGCGGCAGCGGCCTCTATGGGAAGGCGTGGTCGTGTCCAGCGGGTAAAACTTCTGGATGCCATGAATAGCCCCCGTCTGCGTCCGGCGGATTGTTGCATCGAGAAGATGCAAAAGACGTTGGATAAGCCGGCGACGACTGCAGCCAACAAGCCCCCGCCCCGACCTAAGTCGGCGATGGAGGTGATCGGCCGGCTGTCTGAACCCCAGCGCGGGGTTTTACTCGGAAGGGTCTTGGGTGAACCGGACCCGGCGATTCGTGAGCGATGGGTCAAGGCCTTGATGGAGCTCGACTCCACTGACGAGGCTATGGCCATAGTTTCGGCGATCGAGACCGGTCAGGATCCGGGGCCACTTCTCGGCCTGCTTGAAAACCAAGGTATTAGATCTTGGCTCAAGCAAGATGGGGAGTGGGCTGCCGGTCAGGCCAAGAAGGCTGGCGGAGCCGTCGGCTCGGCGGCCAGTACGGCCGGCAAGGCTGTCGGTCGGGCAGCGGCAGTGGCCGGCAAGGCCGTCTGGAACGAGGCCGACAAGGACGCCGAAGAGGTCGGACGGGAGTTCGATTTCTGGGCCCTTAAGTTAGAGGCCTGGGGTCAAGCGAGGGGGGTTATTCCTCCCGTTGGCGGACCAGTTCCGCCGGCCCCTGTGATCCCGACACCTCCAGCAGCGACGTTCTGGTCGCTCGTGGCCGACGCCATCTTCCCCTGGCGTTGGTAGGGGTCGATCCGAAGTTGAATGTCGTTCGGCACTAAAAATGCCGGGTGGTAACCTAAATAACGACTTCATCGGTCACGGCGCGTTCGCTGAAATAGGCGGGCGTGTTGTGACCACCATTTTTCCGGCCAAAATTAGAAAGGCCGGGAGGAGAAGGAAATGAGAAACATGTTCTTGGCGGTCTGGCGGTTAATCTCCGTCATGGCCGCGATTGTCTGGAACGGCGGCGGCAACATCGCTGGACAGGCCCAGGTGGGTGTCAGTCGCCGCATCCGGTCCATGATCTTCATGGCCTGGATGGCCGTAGTTATGCCGGCGGCGCTGTTCGTCCTCGGCATGATTGTCGGCGGAGTCGGTGAGCTGGCTCACTCCTCGGGAACGGTCTATGTGGCCAGGTTCATCCTGGCTCTCGGAGCGTTCGCCGGGGCAACGCTGGCCTTCACTCTCTGTATTCGAGGTGGACTCTATAAGTTGGTGGTCAAGGCTGCTCAGGCGGTCGTTGATTCTGCCTTGATCTTGGGTGGGGTCAGCGTACCGCCGCCGGTTGTAACGCCGGCGCAGGTGGAGACTGGCTTCCAGGTGGCCTTGGGCTGGGCGACCTGGTTCACGGCGGCGTGTCTGTACGCCGCAGTAATTCCGGTCTACCGGAATCCGGTCATGTCTCTGGTGGCCGGAACCGTGATGCTGGGGCTGGCCGGGACCATGTCCGCCGGGTGGTTTAACGGGCCTTGGGCCCGGCGCCTGGTCACGATAGGCATGGTCGGAGTTGGCGTTATCGCCACTCTGGTCTTGATCGCCCCTGGAGCGACCGGCGCACTAGCTAGCCGACTCTGGGACGGGTCGGAGTGGCTAGGGGTACGAGGCGAGCGAGCGTCGCAGCTGGCCGAAGTCGGCCGACAGGCCGATCGGAGCCGAGCTGTGCTCGATGCCGATCGTGTCCGCCAGATCAGGGCGGATCAGCAGGCGATCTTGGGCCGTGCTAAAACACGGTCCTGTCGGGAGCTGTTCTGTTCAGAGGCTGATCGGGACGAATACAACCGTCTCGGTCGACTGGCTGAGCAGATTCAGGAGCAGGCCTACAGCCAGGCTCCTGAACCGCCCCCGCCGCCTCCGCCCACGGCACCCGCGCCTGTGCCGCCCGCGCCTCTGGGTGCGGCTAATTTGGCGCCGCCGCCACCCCCGCCCGTCGCTCCGGCGGGTGGTACCAAAGTTGTTCCTTCCGGTCATCGGCATCACCGTCGTCCTGACGGTGATGCCGATGACAATGCTGCCGCCGCCTGGGCCCGTGCCGACGCGATTCTGCGTCGGAGCGGGCACTAGGCCTTCTGAAGGCCCCGTTCCGGGGCCGAATCAAAACAGCCTCTTAAACCTCCGCGTTGCCATGTCTTGGTACCGCGGGGGTTTTGTTTTTGAGGTAAATTCTAATTTTTAGCTTTTTTGAAAATCTTTGTCATCCCGGAACTACAACCCTTCTTGTTATGTCATCCCGGAAATCGCGTCAGCGATTATCCGGGATCCAGCGATCTGAGCTTTTCTGCTCCTGGGTCCCGGCTCGGAGGCCGGGACGACATTACTCTTTATTGTCATCCTGGAACCGCATTCCTCCTTAACTTGTCATCCCGGACCTGATCCGGGATCCAGAATTCGATCTGTCTGCTTCTGGGTCCCGGGTCAAGCCCGGGACGACAGTAAATTAAAAAGTATTTGTCATCCCGGAATCGCATTCCTCCTTAATTTGTCATCCCGGAATTGCGAGCGCAGTGAGCAATATCCGGGATCCAGTTCCTTTAAAAAAGGCCAAAAATCAAGGGTTGACCATTTTGATGTCCACCAATGGTTGACAAAATTGGCCAAACGTGCTATATTTTAGCGTTCCGGGATAGTGCCCGGGCAGGTTTTTTTGACAATAAACATGGCTGTAGCGCGCGTAAGGAACGCGCCACAGCCAACAGATTTCGGCTCGAAAGAGTCGAATGGAGGAGTTCATGGGAAGTTTATGCAAAGCCGCCGCCCTGGCGGCGATAGTAGTATTGAGTGCCGGCTGTTTTGCCGGCGGCGCAACCGGGGTGGCGCGGTTCAACGTCACTCCGCACGACTACCTTGTCTCTGGGGTCACCACGACTCCGGAGAATATGGTTTACGCGGCCGGCCGCGTAAACGTTGACCGTTATAACGCAGAGACCTACCGCGGAGCGGTCGAGCGCGGCCAGGCCTATCCGTACGCTGGTGGAGCGTACGGAAACGACTATAACGTTTTTTACGGCGGACCCAGCGGATGGGTGTCGCCAGTGGTAGCCCCACCGCAGGGCTACCAGCGGTATGGCGGCTACCCCGCCAGCCACGACGAGGTTGAGGAGGCCTTTCTCCGGGCGAACGAGGCCTTGGAGGTCGGCCGGATAGTGGTCGACCAACATCGCCAGCCTCGTCCGGCGGGGCAGGGAGGTGGCCGATGAAACGCCATCTCATAATGGCGGTCATCGCCGCCGCCGTTGTCGTTCTGACCTCCGGCGGCTGCGTGAGCAGTCGCCAGTTCGACGCGCTGGCCAGTCAGCTTGACGCGCTGGCCAGTCAGAACCACGACCTGCAACAGCAGATCGCGGCTGTCCAGCGCCCAACCGCTCCGGTTTCCCAGCCGGAGCAACCAGTCACCTCGGGCCCGCCGCCGGCCATCGAACAGCCGCGACCGGCCCCCCGCCCGATGCCGATGGGCGGGCCTGGGTACGTGGCCCCGGCTCTGCCGTTCCCGCCCCAGAACTGGGCGCGGGCCTACGGTCCGCCGGAGATCCCCGGCTGCCAGGCCGGAATCCTCTCGGTATCCGTCGAGAACGAGACTGACTTCTACGTCAGTGTCTTTATCGACGGCCAAGAGGTCAGGGTATTCGGGGCGGGCGGCAACCTGCCGCACCTGCCTCCCCGGCAGACAGCCTATGCCTGTCTGGAGCACCCCGGGCTCCACGCCATTCAGGGCGTGGTCTACGCCCGGCGGGGAAGTCAGATGATTGAGGTCCAGCGGTTCTCTATGAGCCGCGACTTCAGCCTGAGGACCATCAGATCCTCTGGCCGACAGAGGATCTCGGTCACCAATACAATATTGAATCTCTACCGCCTGCGCTGAACGCAGGCGGTAGAGAGCAGTCGTCTTTCAAACCCCGCACTATCATGGTGCGGGGTTTCCTATTACCCTTCCTTTTACGCAAAAAGTCCTTTACAACCAAAAAGCCCCGGACGCACAGCCGGGGCTTTTTCTTCGAGTTCGTTCAGTTGATTCTAAAGCGCTGCACCCAAAATGGCACCGAAGACGAAAGTCGCGATGGCGTAGGCGGCCATGATGATGACCAGTCCGATCACTGCATTCATGATCAGTCCCTTGGCCTTGGTGACCCGCTCTGCCTCGCCTCCGGCGGTCATCCAGAGGAAGCCGGCGTAGAGGATGAGCATTAGCAGGACCACACCCAGCAGTCCCATAACGGCAAAGACGATTTCGCCGATTATTTTGTAGATATCAGTCTGAGGTGCGCCTCCGTAGGCATTGGAGCCGACGGTCACGAGACTGGTAGTAAAGTCAGTTGCCCTGGCCGGCAACATCATGAGCGTCGTGCCGATGGCCGACAGGGGAATGATCGCTTTCTTGAGGAGGGTTTTCATAGCCTCGCGTTTCTGTAAGTTATAGATTGAGTCTGGGTGCATGATAGCACCAATTTTTTTTGGGGTAAACGCCGCTCACTGGAGCACGGCCTGCGGTATCTGGGTGATGAATAAAGTTGTGATGGCGTAGCCGGACAGGATCACGATCAGTCCGATCACGGCCGCAGTCAGGATGCCCTTGGCCTTTTTGATCCGCTCCTCCTTGCCCTGGGCCGTCATCCAGAGGAATCCGGAATAGAGCATCAGCACCAGCAGGACCACGGCCAGCACGGAGAACAGGGCGTAGCCAAGCGTGCCGATCAGGACGAACAGCGAGTCGCCGTCCGTTCCGCCGAGACCGGCCCGTTCGGCGGCGTGTCTGGCGTCCTCGTCCGGTCGGGGCAGGTCAGCCAAGGCGACTGCGGGCAGGACTGATAGGGCCGCGACGGCCAGGGCTGCCGTCCGGCGAATCGTTGAGCCGATTTTTTGCTTGCTGTCCTTCATATGGTTTTTCATTCGGCCAGCTCGTCGAGTAGGGCATCGAAGTCCTCCGACGTGTCCGATTCCCCGCCCATGCTCGCCTCCAGCGGGTCAACTCCGTTGACCACGTCGCCTCCTTCATCGTCGGCCGCTGCCGGATCGCCGCCGCTTCCCGTGTCGCTCGGACTTATGGTCTGGATGACGAAGACGGAGATGCCGTAGGCGGCGAAGATCACGGCCAGTCCGATTATCGCCCCGAAGATCATGTTCCGTGCCTTGGTGACCTGCTCCTCCTTGCCCGAAGATGTCATCCAGATCACTCCGGCGTAGATCATGAGCAGGAAGAAAATCACGCCTACGATGCTCAGGAGTCCGCCGATCAGCCCGCCGATTATCGTAGCCAGGTCGGAGGACACCTCACTGTGCCCTGAGATGCCGCCGGTCACGCCCAGGCCGGTGTCGGCCAGGGCCGGGAGAGCGGGACCCAACAGCAGGATCGCAGTTACCGTGGCCGTTCGGACGGCTCTGTTGATGGAATTTCTCATAGGCCAAATCCCTGATAGATCGCACCAAGCACGAAATCCAGGATGTAGTAGGCGGCGAAGACCAGGACCAGGCCGATGACCGCACCCGACATGATGCTTTTCGCCTTGGAGACCTGCTCCTCCTTGCCCGAAGAGGTCATCCAGATCACTCCGGCGTAGATCATGAGCAGGAAGAACAGCACTCCGATCAGGCCGATTATCTGTCCCATGATCGAACCGGTGAACGTGCCCAGACCGGAGATGTGCCCCAGTCCGGATTCCCGTCCGGTGGCCGAATTGACGGTGTCGATCAGTCCGACGCTCGGGTGGTAGCCCGGCGTATTGGTCGCCGGCGCGCCATCACCTGCCTCCTCGGCTGGCGGCCGCGCTAGAGTGGCCAGCGGCAGTACGGCCAGCAGGAAGACCGTCAGGCCGACGGCCAGTCTCTTTCGGACGGTCGGGACTGTCTTGAGACCGGTCAAAATCATAGGTCTTTAGCCGACTGCAACGGTCGGCTGCTGCGGTCAGCGGTTCGGCGGCTGACCTGGTAATTAAATTCCGGATCCGGGACCGGCAACATCCTTGAGGCTCGTCCCGGCTGTCCTGTCTGGACGGCTGGAGCCTGGGGGCCCTACCGATCCCCGATCCGGAATGGAATCGGGGCAAAGCTCTGTTCGGTTCGCTGTCTCAGGTCGTGCCGTTGACGATGGCGTTGACCACGAAGGTGGCGATGGCGTAGGCCGACATGATGATGACCAGTCCGATGACGCCGGAGATGATGATTTTCTTCGCGTCGCTGACCGCCTCCTCGTTGCCCTGCGACGTCATCCACTTGAAGCCGCCGTAGAGGATTAGCAGTACGGCTACGAAGCCCAGCAGGCCCATGAAGGCCTTGACGATACTGCCGGCCGTCTCGCGTACGTCCTTGGTGCCGAGTCCGATCGAGGTGGCATAGCCGAGGCCGAGGTCATCGGAGTCGATCTGGGCATGCACGACGAGCGGAAGGGTCATGGCCGACAGGCTGCCGGCCGTGGCGGCGATTCGCTTAAGAGTCTTTTTCATAGGTTCACCCCCCTTCAGGATTTATTATCCACAATTTCCTATGGACACCGACATTTTACCTTAAATTGGCCCGATCTGGAACGCGGTGCGTTACTGGCCCAGCGCTCCAAGTACGAAGCTGACCAGCGTGTACGCTCCGAAGATCAGGATCAGTCCGAGAGTGGACCAGAGCAGGGTGTTTTGCGCCTTGGTGATCGCTTCCTTGTTGCCCTGCGCCAGCATCCAGTTGAAGCCGCTCCAGACGAACATGGCCAGGGCGATGACGCCGGAGACCGCTACGGCACCTCGGATGATCCGGCCGATTATGATCTGGATGCCGAAGTCGCGTCCTTCGCGCTGGAAGTTGCCGAGCGGTGCGAAGGCCGGATCGTTAAGCGTCGTGGCCCAAGTGACGTGCGGCAGACCGAAGACGGCCAGCAGTCCGACGAGAACGATGATGAAGACCGGTAGGGTCGCGGCGGCCCTAGTCAGGACAGTCCGTTTTTTGAGAATTTCGATCATATCTTTAGAGTATTCCCCCTCCGCCCAAGGTGACGAAGATCACCCTAAGCATGGCGTAGGCGCCGAAGATGACGAGCAGGCCGATGACCGACCAGGTGATGGCCTTCTTGCCGGTCTCGATTCGTCCGGTCTCACCGCCGGAGGTCAGCCATAGTACGCCGCCGTAGACGAACATCAGCAGGGCCAGCGAGCCGGAGATGGCAGTAAAGAAGGTCAGGATCCGGGCGAACACTTCCTGCAGGCTGACGTCCTCGCCGAGCGGGTTGACCAGGTCGCGGTTGGCCGGCGGAGCGGTGGGTGCATCGGCATCGGCGGCCGGAGCTGCGGCAGGTTCGACGCATCTTAGTTCGGCACCCGACAGGGTGCAGGTGCCCGGACGCTCGGCTCCGGCTGGTTTACAGGCGTCACCTGCAGCTACAGGGTCACATCCACAGGTTTCACCCCAACCCTCAACTATACATTCTGCGCTGGCCGCCAATGGCAGCAGGCAAGTTATCGAGACGGCCGCCACGGCCAGGAACGACTTGATTCGTAGGTTCTTGCGTTCGCCGAACATAGGAGTGCTGGTCTATTTTTTCGGGAAAAAGGCGTGGAAAATTCTGGCTGCCGGCAGACGGTATCGATCCGCACTCCGCAGTGAGGCCGTTCTTACGGAGCGGGGGCCGCCGGTTCAGCTCCTACGGCCGGCGGCTCGACGACGTGAATCTCGCGTGTTCTCGTTCCGTCCGGGTTGACCGTATCGGTGTTTTCCGCCGGTGCTGTCGGCACGTCGAGCAGGGCCTTGGAAACTTTCAGACGGTCCAGGCCGTAGCGCACCAGGTAGCCGGCCATTAGGATGATGACGATGCCGACCACTGCGGCCTTCAGGGTTTCGATGCCTTTCTTGATCTTACCTTCCACGCCTCCCGAGGTCAGCATCTGGAAGCCGCCGTAGACGAACATAATCAGGGCCAGACCGCCGGTCACTCCCAGAATCAGTTGGGCGACGTTGCCGACCATCTCCAGGATGCAGTCGATACCCGGCAGGTCCAGGCCGGTCGCACAGGTAGGAACGATCTGAAAGGCCAGGGCCGAAGACGGAAGCAGCAGTCCGCCGACTGCCAGTGCTGCCCAGATCAGCTTGCGTTCGGTGGTAACGGAAAATCTAGTCATATCTTTTAGTCTAGGGTCTGGTTCATCTTGGTGGCGCCCAGTTCGACGATCTTGTTCGGATCGGCCTCGGTGGCGTGCATCTGACGAACCATCTCACGGAAGGACTCTTCGGTGGCCAATGCGTCGTTACCGCGGTACCAGCTGGTCGAGGACGGCAGCTGGCCGGCGAAAACCGACAGGTCGATGTTTTCGAGCTGCGAGTTGACCAGCGACCTGAGGGCGGTCGGCTTGTTGGTGCGGGTCAGGTACTTCTGCGCCTCCTCGGCTGAGGTGGCGAAGCGGACGAAGTCCCAGGACTCGTTGGGGTACTTGGTCTCGGCCGAGACCGTCTCCAGCCAGTAGTTGGCGTAGTTGACCGGTTGGTTGCCGAGAATTTGGGGCAGGGGAGCGATGCCCAGGTTGAGCTGGGGGTTGCTGAGGCGAATGGCCGCCAGATGGTAGGAGTAGCCGAAAAAGAAGGCGGTCTTGCCGCTGGCGAAGGCAGCCAGGGAATCCGGCATCTTGTCGTTCCAGGTGTAGACCTCCTTTTGCGGGTTGGCGAAGTCGCTGAAGAAGACCAGTGCCTCGGCACCCGGAGTCATCTCCCGCGGCGGCAGGTCAGGCGGGAAACGGTCGAAGGTCGCAATGCCGTTTCCGTCGGCCATCTGCGCGCTGTTCTGCATCATCAGTACGGCCAGCAGGTCGCTGGACCGCTCGACGTTGTCCGCCGTGCCGATCGAGGCCGCCGGCTGGATGATCGTTCCGACCTCGTCGAGACGGACGATCTTCTTGACCTGCTCCTGGAATTCGGCCCAGTGCGAGGCCGGTTTGGCCAGGCCGTTGGCGTTCAGCATGTCGCGGTTGTAGAACATGACCAGCGAGTCGACCGACAGCGGCGCGCCGTAGACCTTGGGCACGAACGGCGCCTGCGGGTCGTCCTGCGGAGCCAGCAGCACCGCGTCGCGCGAAACCACGTCGAGGAAGTCGTTGGCCAGCTGACTGACGGTCAGCCCCGGAACGTTCCTGAGCACGCTGAACTTTTCCTTCTTGATCGAACCGCGTATCTCGGTGAACGGCATGGACAGCGTGGTGGGTGACGGCAGCAGCCGTGCCTGCCATTCCGGCAGCCAAGTGTTGTGCAAAGAGATGATGTCCGGTCCGCGTCCTTCGGCGATGGCGTTCAGCAGTTCCTTGCGGTACTCCTCGTAGCGGAACTTGCGGTACTCGATGCGGATGTGCGGATGCAGCAGCTGGTAGTCTGCGATGATGTCGCGGAAGGAGTCGGTGTCGTCGAACACTCGCCAGACCTTGAGGACCAACGGTTTGGTGCGCTCGACGACCGACTGATCCTGGGTCCGACAGCCGAATCCGGAGAGCAGCAGGCCGGCGGCCAAGACTAGGAGGGTCGTATGCCGGAGAGTGGCGGTCAGCATGCGTTTTGCGGAATGGGCCATCATAGGAAAGATCGGTCAGCTTAGTTCCGCGGCCCGTTTCTTGATGTAGTCGGCGAAGCGGCCGTCCTTGTTGGCTTCCTTGTCCTTGAGGCCGTAGTCGACCGAAGCGATCAGGAACTGGGTCTTGTTGCCGCAGTCGTAGCGCCGTCCCTCGAACTCGTAGGCGTAGAGAGGACGCTTATTTTCCAGGAGCTGCTTAAAGGCATCGGCCAGTCGAATTTCGCCGTCCTTGCCGGCCGGGGCGTTCTCCAGCAGCTGCATGACTTCCGGCGTGATGACGGACTTGCCGGTGAAGATCAGGTCGGTCGGTGCCTCTCCGGGTGCCGGCTTTTCGACCCAGTCGGTCATTTTGTGGGTGCGGTCGGAAACCTTTTCGCCGTCGATTACGCCGTAGCGGTGCAGGTCCTCCTGCGGAATTCGTTCGACCGCGATTACCGGCGCATCGTACTTTTCGTAGATCTCCATGAGTTGGCCGATGCAGGGCTTATCCGGGGAGTCGACGATCTCCTCGCCGAACATGACTGCGCAGGGCTCGTCGCCGACGATGTCCTTGGTCTGCAGTATGGCGTGGCCGTCTCCCTTGGGCTCCTTCTGACGGACGAAGACGAACGAGGCCAGGTTGCTGATGTCCTGGACGGTCTTGAGCTCCTTGAGCTTGCCCTTCTCCTTGAGCCGGTATTCCAGCTCGAAGTTGGCGTCGAAGTGGTCCTCGATCGACCGCTTGGACGAGCTGGTGACGAAAATGATCTGTTCGATTCCGGCTGCGACGGCCTCCTCGACGATGTATTGGATGATCGGCTTGTCGACCAGAGCAAGCATCTCCTTCGGCTGGGCCTTGGTGGCCGGAAGGAAGCGCGTACCCATGCCGGCTACCGGAATGATGGCTTTGCGTATCTTCATATGATGGCAGTATAGCGGAATCCGATTGGATATAGAAAGCGCGACGGCGAACAAGATCGGTGTTCTGACGTGAATGTTCGGTCGATCGGGTTTGGAGTTCGTGAATAGACCAGCGGCCTTACTTTGGATCGTCTGTAAAGTATCCGTCATCATCGCTCCTGGGTCCCGGGTCAGGCCCGGGACGACAAAATGGGAGGTAGCCTTAAAAATCATGTCATCCCGGAATTGCAACTCTTCTTAATTTGTCATCCCGGACCTGATCCGGGATCCAGAGCCTTTGTATTTTCCTGGGTCCCGGGTCAGGCCCGGGACGACAATTTGGATAGCCAGGGACGACAACGGTGAAATGGATTGGGACGACAAATCGAAAAAAGTCCGACCGGGTTACGGTCGGACATGACGTTCGTTTCGGTATCGGGTCGGCCTACTTGATGGTGTCGTTGATCCGGTTGGCGGCTGTCTGGATGATCGGCTGGTAGTCGGGCCTCTCAACGGTCGGGTAAGTCTCGATCATGGAGGAGAAAGCCGTCTCGACCGCACTCCAGTCGCTGCCGCGGTACCAGGTCTTGGCCGTCAGCACCTGTCCGGTGAAGACCGTGGCGTCCGGGTCAGTCAGTTGCTCGGAGATCAAACTTCGTAGGGCAGTCGGCCGTCCGGTGGCGGACAGGAAGTCCTTCACGTTGTCCTGACTGGCAGCGAACTGGATGAAGTCCCAAGCCTCGTTCGGGTGGGCGGTGCGCTTCGAGACCACCTCTACGTTATAGTGGGCCAGGTTTTTGGTGTCGGTCGGGTCGACCTGCGGCAGCGATGCGACCTGGAAGTTGAGTCGCGGCGAGCGTTCGCGGATCTGATTGCGGTCATAGGGAAAGCCGAAGTAGAAGGCGGTCTTGCCGGCGATGAAGGCGTCCATCGAGTCGGGCTGGTCGGTGTCCCAGGTGAAGGTGGACATGCCGCGCCGGGCGAAGGCCTGATAGAACATCAGCGTTTCGATTCCCGGCGGGTAGGAGCGGTCGCGGGTGTCGACCGTGTAGGACTGGAAGTGCACGTAGCCGCGGCTGTCGGCCATTTCCGTCCCGTTCTGGATCATGATCGCGGTCATCAGATCGGCCGCATGGCGGACATTGCCGGCCAGTCCTATGGCCGCGCCGGACTGTTCTATTCCGCCTTCCTCGTTCAGGACGGTCAGACGCTTCACCTGATCTTGGACTTCCTTCCAGGTGCCGGGCGGTTTGGTGATGTCGGCCTGGCGCAGCAGGTCCTCGTTGTAGAAAAGGGCCAGCGTGTCGAGCGAGAAAGGCAGTCCCCAGATGGCTTCAGTCGGCCGTTCGTCCTTTTTTTCCGGCACGGTCAGCATGATGATGTCCGACGGCACCGCCTCGACGAAATCCTCGTTGATCTGGCGTACGGTGATGGATTTGGTCTCCACGTTGGCCACGACGACCTTCTTCTTGGCCGGATCTACCGTTTGGGAAACGACATACGTCTTTTCCGGCAATGGCAGCAGCTTGTTGCGCCAGCCTGTCAGCCAGACGTTTGGCAGACTGAAGATGTCCGGCCCGCGGTTCTCGGCCAGCGCCTCGAGCAGCTCGTTCTCGTATTCTTCGGCTCGGAAGGAACGTACCTCGATCTTCACGTTCGGGTGAGCCTGACGGTAGCCGGCGATGACTTTGGCCACTGCCTCGGGCGGGTCATCGACGCGCCAGTACTGAAGGGTGACCGGTGGGACGGTCGCCTCCTGTCCGCCGAAGCAGCCGGCGCCCAGGAAGGCCAGGGAGAGGATAATTGTGGCGAGGGTGATCCGGCGCATATATAGTGTAGGGGATTGCGGTTTGACCTTGGTTCGAGTCGTCCGACCTCGGCGGGCGAATGCCTGGCTTCGCGGTCCGACGAAAATCGAACCCAACCCGTACATTATAGACCATCCGGCCGAGGTTGACCCGGCCCTGTCGCCGGTACGCCCTGCCGCTTGACATTTTTGGGTCAGTAGGTCATACATTATGACGTTCGCCCCAATTCAAAGAAGGAGGTAGGCGAAAGATGGAAACCTTGCATGAAGTGACGGCTGAGCTGGAAGAGGCCGCTGTGAAGCTGCTGTTCACTCCCGATTCAGCTTTTGCTGAGTTAAGTCTCTTTGGAGACGGTGCTATACGATTGACGGTCAGCGGCTTTGCGGATTCAACTGAACCTCATTGTCGTATTGACTAGCTGATGCGTCATTTCGGCGGTAGGTGCGGACTGGAGTTGACTCAACTGTTGATCTCGGACGAACCAACTTATGATTGGGTAATTGTTGAGTTAGCCACCAAGAACGAGCTGTAGCAGTGCTCGTTCTTTCGTTTTCTGGTCATGATTCCGGTGGTTGTACCTCCACGCGATCTCACCTGCAAAGTACCCAAGCCTTTCTCTCCGCATGCCGCCAACGGTTCCCATGGTCCTCTTCATGAAGCCCCAGAAGCCCTCGATGCCGTTTGCGTGCACGATGCCTCGCACATACTCTCCGGCGGCTGTGGTCGACCCGTTCGTGCCG
>MNWN01000031.1 GCA_001872545.1 Parcubacteria group bacterium CG1_02_58_44 | reverse complement strand
TCCCAGGGGTCGTACCGTCTCTTCCAGCGCCAGAAGGTACGCAGGGGTACAGAGAAGCGACGACAGACCAGAGCAGCGTTGCCGCACTCGCGGTACGCATCCATCCAGGCTAGACGACCACGGGCCTCGATGGAGATTGAGCGTGACACTGTCTCGATCATACGCACCAATGGTGCGAGATCACGATTAACATGAAAAGAGCTGAGGAAGTCGTATGGCATCGGTTTTGGACCGTGCCACAATTAGTGTCCCATTACAGTATTCAATTATCTTGGGATCGACCGTATCCTTGCCCCTCGACAGTCGAGGGCAGTCCACTACTGTGACGCCGCTCTTAAAAAGATGGATCCGATCCTGAGTCGACAACGACTGGGCATCAATGAATGCCGTCGCGTAGATAACCTCCCCCAACTCCCGGGCCATGACCATCAGCGTAGCGGGCGAAAACGCAATGCCCATTCCGGCGCAGGTGAAGCTGATATTTTCAAGGTCAACGACGAGAGCAACCTTTTCGGCCCTCCTGTGGCCAATTTCACGATCTGCCATCTTTCCTCCACCCCATCCGAACTAGTGGTTCAATGGGGGTCGAGATAACTTACACCCCGAATCGTTTTCTGGCAATAGTCGATGACCGAAATAGCCCTAGCTCGTGTCCGACCGCCTATTTTTGGCACTTCGGACAATAATGCGTACCTCGACCGCCAAGACGGACTTTACGAATCAATTCGCCGCAGCGAGAGCAGGGATGACCCTCCCGACCGTAGACCTCGAGCTTCCGCTCGTAGCCTCCCCTACGGCCAAAGGCGTCACGGTAGGAATCGACCGACGTCCCGCCGATCCGGACCGACCGACGCAATATTTTCCTGATCGAGTCGTGCAGCGACCGCACCTCATCCGCCTCAAGAGTTCCGGCCGAACGGTCGGGCCTGATTCCGGAGCGCCACAGGGTTTCGTCCGAGTAGATGTTGCCCACGCCGACCACGCATTTCTGCGACAGGAGCAGCGGCTTGATGGCCGACCGTCCAAATCTCTTGAGGTCGGCGGCAAACGAGTCGGCTCTAAAGCCCGGCCCCAGCGGTTCGGGACCGTAGCCTGCCGGACCGATGACCAGCCGCTCCAGGTCGTCAGTGCGAAACAGGTGAAGATAGCCGAACTTCCGAATGTCATCAAAAAACAGGACATTATAGCCGGACAGCCGAAAGACGACATGAGTATGCCTGTTCGGCTCCTGGTCCGAATCGACCAGCAGCAGCTTGCCGGTCATCTTCAGGTGCACGACCAGCGTGTCGCCGCCGGAAAGACCGAACAGCAGCAGCTTGGCGCGCCGACCGGAGGACAGGATACGACGTCCGACCAGACGCTTGACGAACTCACCGGCACCGACGTTAAGCCGTCCGGAAAAGCGCACGTCTACCGAACCGATGCGACGGCCGACGATCGTCCGCTCCAGCTGACGTCGTACGGTTTCGACTTCAGGCAATTCCGGCATGGGAGAAAAATAACGGCCGGACTTAGCCGGTCCAGTCAAACCTAGCTCCGAATCAGATCAGCGACGAGCCGGTCATGCCCTCCGGCTTCTCTATCCCCAAAATCTTCAGGACCGTCGGTGCGGTATCGGCCAGCATGCCGACCGGCGTCATGAGCGACAAATCACCGCCGACGCCCTCCCCGCCGCCAGGCGCGGACTGACCGCGCCACCGCTCCCCAATCACGATGAACGGCACGGGGTTGGTGCTGTGTTCCTTGACCATGTCACCGGTCTGGAGATTCAGGACCTCCTCGCCGTTGCCGTGGTCGGCCGTAATGACCACGACTCCGCCGCGCGGCAGGACCGCATTGACGATCCGTCCGACGCACTGGTCGATCGTCTCGCAGCCTGACTTGGTCGCCTCGAAGTTTCCGGTGTGCCCGACCATGTCGGCATTGGCGAAGTTCGAGATGATCACGTCGAACTCCCCCTTCTCTATCTCCTGCAGAATGCGTTCGGTGATCTTGACCGTGGACATCCCCGGAGCCTGGTCGTAGGAGGACACGCGCGGCGAAGGGATGATGACCCGGGTCTCGCCCGGAAACTCCTCTTCCTTCTTGCCGTTGAGAAAGAAAGTCACGTGGGCGTACTTCTCCGTCTCGGCGATATGCAGCTGCTTCAGTCCGGCGACGGAGATGGCCTGAGCCAGACAGACATCGATCGTCTCCGGCGGAAAGGCGACCTTAGTCGGCAAACCCTTCTCGTACTCGGCCATGGTGCCGAAGAACAGCCCTTCCAGCTGCCTGCGTTCGAACTTGGAGAACGACGGGTCGACGAAGGCATTGGTGATCTGTCTGGCCCGGTCGGGACGGAAGTTAGCGAAGATGACCGCGTCCCCGTCCCTGACCGGTCCGACCGGCTGGCCGTCCTTTCCGACCACGACGGTCGGCACGAATTCCTCGTCATAGACTTCGGCAACGTAGGAATCCTCCAATGCCCTGACCGGATCTTCGCAGGTACGCTCGACGGACTGGCCGACGACGGCGTTATAGGCCTTCTCGACCCTGTCCCAACGGTTGTCGCGATCCATGGCGTAGAACCGTCCGCTGACCGAGCCGATTCGTCCGATGCCGAGCTCCGACATCTTATCCTGGAGCTGCCGGACGAAATCGACACCGGAATTGAACTTGGTGTCACGGCCGTCGGTGAAGACATGCACCACCACGTCAGAAAGCTCCTGTCTCTTGGCGAAATCCAATAGGGCCTGAATGTGCTTGTCGGAACCGTGCACGTTTCCCGGACTGAGGATCCCCATGACGTGCAAGGTCTTCCCGTTCTTCTTGACGTGTTCGGCTGCGGCCAAAAAGACCTCATTCTCGAAGAATCCGCCGTTCTGAATTGACAGGTTGATCCTCGGAAAGGTCTGGTAGAAAACACGTCCCGCACCTATGGTCAGATGTCCGACCTCCGAGTTGCCCATCTCCCCCCAGGACAGGCCGACCGCCTCGCCCGAGGCATGGACGGTCACGGTCGGAAAAGAGGATACTATCTCGTCAAGATAGGGCGTGTCCGCGGCTGCGATCGGGTTGCCCGGCCCGGCCTGGGCGACGCCCCAACCGTCCAGAATCAGGAGCACTACGGGTTTTGGTCTGTCGTCGGCCATATCAGTGTCCGCGCAAAAGTGAGATGCCGGTCATCTCGGTTGGCTTAGGAATTTCCATGACGTCCAGGATCGTCGGAGCTACGTCGGCCAAACGACCGTCGTCCAGCCTGCGTCCGCGCAGCCGCTCGTCGACCACGACGAACGGGACCGGATTGGTGGAGTGTTCGGTTATCACTTCGCCCGTCTGCCTGTCGATCATCTGCTCCGCGTTGCCGTGATCGCCGACGATCACCAGAGTCCCTTTCCGGGCCAGCACCTCACCAGAGAGCAGGCCGAGACAGTCGTCGACATGACGCACGGCCTCAACGGTCGCCGGCACGTTTCCGGAATGGGCCACCATGTCGGCGTTGGCCATGTTCAGGGCGATGAATCCGTCGTATCCCGCCCGAAGCCGCCGAACCACCTCATCGGTTATGGCTCCGGCCCGCATCTCCGGACATAGGTAGTGATGCGGCACGAACTGCGACGGTATGCACATGCGCTCCTCGCCGAACCTCACCTTCGAGTAACCGCCATTCAGAAAATAGGTCACATGGGCGAACTTCTCGCTCTCGGCGATGTAAAGCTGCTGCAGTCCGCGCCGTCCCAGGACCTCGGTCAGCCCCATCCTGACGTCGCGACTCGGGAAAGCGGTCATGATGCTGTCCAAGTCCGGCCCGAAGTCGGTCATGGCCACGAAACGAATATCCTTCAAAACCTTCTTGCGACTGAAGGACCCTTCGTTGCGGTCGTTGAACTTCTTCTGGACAAAGGTCTTGGCCAGCTGCCTGGCCCGATCCGACCTCAAGTTGTAGAAGATGATGGAGTCGCCGTCATCAATCGTGCCGATCGGACGGTCGTCGGCGTCGACGATGACCGTCGGCAGTATGAACTCGTCGGTCTCGCCGCGGTTGTAGCCACGCAGTATGGCGATCCCCGGATCCGGCGCGGCCAACCCCTCGCCGCAGACGATGGCATTGTAGGCATGCTCGGTACGGACCCACCACTTGTTCCGGTCCATGGCGTAGAAACGCCCCATGATCGTGGCGACCTTCTGACCCTCCGAAAGATGCTTCTCCAGCAGATGCAGCAACTTCGGTGCGGAATGCGGCGACGAGTCCCGTCCATCGGTGAAGAGATGGAGCCGTACTTCCTGATGTGACTTCTCTCGCAGCAGCCTGAGCAGGGCATAGAGATGCTCGGGCGAGGCGTGCGCACTGTTGCCGTTCGACAGCAGGCCCATCACGTGCACCCGCGAACCGTTCTTGCCGGCATGACTGATCGCCTCCCCGAAAGCCGGATTCTTGAAGAACGTCCCGTCCTTAATCGCCTCAGTGACGTAGAGTATGTCCTGCAGAACGACCCGACCGGCGCCGATGTTGGAGTGTCCGGCCTCGGAATTGCCCTCCTGATTCGCCAGCAATCCAACGTCCTTGCCGTGAGCCAGCACCTGCGAATTAGGAAAGCGGCGCTGCAACGCATCAAGATGCGGAGTCTTGGCCAGACGGATGGCGTTACCCTGACCGGACGGACCGATTCCCCATCCATCAAGGATCGCCAAGACCACCGGACCGGACCGGCCGGAGACGGGAACGGAACCAACGAACCCGGACTTGAGCCCAGGTTTGCTGTCGGTCTTAGGAGTGATAACGGGGCGTTTCGGCATGGGCATATTATATAGTAAGCCGAAGCTAAGTTGAATCAGACCGTCTGACCGACCGAATCCAAACTGCCGGGTACCAATGGCCTCCCGAGATCGACGATTGGACGAAAAACGCCGTCCCAGAACGGCGTTTTCCCATTTGATCGTCGCCTCACCGACGAGCCAGTTCCCTCTCGATTTCCATCAGACGATTGTACTTCTCCAGACGCTCGCTGCGCGACAGCGATCCGCTCTTGATGAACTCGGAATTGACCGCCACGGACAGGTCGGCAATGAAGGTATCGACCGTCTCGCCCGAACGATGCGAAATCGAGGTCTGGTAGCCGTTGGCGTGCGCCAACTCAATCGCGTCGACTGTCTCCGAAAGGGAGCCGATCTGATTGACCTTGATCAGGATGGCGTTCGCCACTTTCGCCTCGATGCCTCGTTGCAGCCGATCGACATCAGTGACGAACAGGTCGTCGCCCACCAGGACCAACTTGCGTCCCAGACGTTTGGTCTGATCGGCCCAGTTGTCCCAGTCGTCTTCGGCCAGCCCGTCCTCCAGTGTCATGAACGGATACTTCTTGATCCAGCTGGCGTAGAGCTCGGTCAGCTGTCCGGCGGTCAACGACTTACGGTCCAGCTTCAGCTCATAACGGCCGCTCTCCGCGGAATAGAGCTCGGACGCGGCGATATCCGCACCCAACTTAATGTCCTTGCCCGGCCGATAGCCCGCCGCCCTGATCGCCTCCATGATCAGGTCGAACGCCTGCTCGTTGGACTTGAGATGCGGCGCATAGCCACCCTCGTCGCCGACCGACGTCTCGTAGCCACCCTTCTTCAGTATCTTCTTCAGCGCATGAAACGTCTCGGCTCCGGCCCTGACCCGCTCCGCAAACTTCCGCTGCTGCGGA
Source organism: Parcubacteria group bacterium CG1_02_58_44 (assembly GCA_001872545.1). GTDB lineage: Bacteria > Patescibacteriota > Patescibacteriia > SG8-24 > SG8-24 > UBA1561. Next base: position 8,317 of record MNWN01000031.1, on the reverse strand, counting down.
ATGATCAGGCACTCCTGGAAGTCGATGGCCCAGTCGGCGTGACGGCCGCCGTTCAGCACGTTCATCATCGGCAGCGGCAGCTTGAAGCCGCGGTAGGCCAGTCGGTAAGTCGAACGGATGTAAGAATAGAGAGGTTGTTTCTTGACCGCCGCACCGGTCCGAGCTGCGGCCAATGACACACCTAGAATAGCGTTTGCGCCCAGACGCGACTTGTTGTCCGTCCCGTCCAACTCGATCATCGCCCGATCAAGAGCCTGCTGGCGAGTGACGTCGAGACCGATGAGACATCGGGCGATCAGCGTGTTCACGTTCCTGACCGCCTTCAGAACACCCTGTCCGCCATAACGTTTGAGGTCGCCGTCGCGCAGCTCCAGTGCCTCATGCGTTCCGGTCGACGCACCGGAAGGAACGGAGGACGTAGCGCTGATTCCGCCCTCTACCTCGATCCTGACCGACACGGTCGGATTGCCGCGTGAGTCCAAAATCTCGTGGGCCGTGATGTTTTTGATCTTTCTCGCCATATCGATCTTGTTATCTTTCAAGAATGGAAGCCTAATCGAGGAGCGGTGCTATGCCCGGCAGTGTCTTGCCGGTCAGATATTCGAGCATGGCCCCGCCGCCGGTCGAGATGAAGTCGACGTGATGGGCCATGCCGGTCAGCTCCAAGGCAGCCACCGTCTCGCCTCCGCCGACCGCACCGAAGGCCCGACCGCCGGCCCGGGCAGCAACGACACGGCCCAAGGCCACGGTTCCGTGGCTGAACTGGTCGATCTCGAACACACCCATCGGACCGTTCCAGACGATGGTCTGCGCGCGCTTCAGCCGAACGGCGAAGTCGTGGACGGTTCGTGGACCGATGTCCAGGACGTACTCGTCGTCATGGACGTCATCGACGTCGGAAACGCGCACCTTGGCCGTACCCGAAACCGCCGAGGCGGCCAGCAGGTCGCAAGGCAGCACGATCTTGCGGTTCCTGATCAACCTGCGGGCGACGACCACCTCGCTGCGCGGGACGACCGACCGTCCGACCGACAGTCCGTGGGCACGAATGAAGCTGTTGGCCAACCCGCCGCCGACCAGTATCTCGTCGGCAACCCCAAGCAGCTTCTTCAATGTCGGCAGCTTGGTGGAAATCTTGGCGCCGCCCATCAGTACGACGAACGGACTGGTCGGACGGCGCAGCAGACGGTCGAGGTTGTGAATCTCGCTCTCCATCAGACGGCCTGCGTAGCCCTTCAGATGGCGCGTGACGCCGACGTTCGAGGCATGCCTGCGATGTGCATCGGCGAAGGCATCGTCCACATACAGGTCACCTAAGGAAGCCAGACGCCGGGCAAAAAAGCGGTCGTTACTCTCCTCTCCCGGATAGAAACGGACGTTCTCCAGCATGGCCATCTGTCCGGCCTTGAGTCCGGAAAGTCTCTTCTCCGCTTCATGACCGACGGTAATGTCGTCACGGACAAAAAGCACCCTACGGCGCAGGAGCTTCTCCAGACGACTGACTATCGGCGCAAGCGACAAATGCCGATCCCATCCCTCGGGCCGACCGAGATGCGACACCAGAACGACCTTGGCCTTGCGAGCGGTCAGATGTCTGATAGTCGGCAGCGAAGTGCGCAGCTTGATGTCTCCATGCGAATCGACTTTGCCTTCCTTCAGAGGAACGTTGTAGTCGACACGCACCAAGACATTACGTCCCGTCAGCTGCGGTAGGTCATCCAGGTTTCTGATCCCCATAGCCTAGAAATATTTATGAACGACTGCATTATAGCACCTTATTCCGCTGACCGCTGCCAAAAACAAAAGCAGACCGAGCTGTTCGGTCCGTTCCGGACGGCCGAAGCCGATCAGTAGGTGACGTCGAGCCGGACGATCTCCGGCGGATCGAAAAGTCTGGCCCTGACGGTCGACTCGCCGACGCCGGAGGTGATGAACAGATTCATCTTTCCGTAGGGAAAGAGCCCCTGGTCGTACTGCTGGCCGAGAACGGTCGGCAACGAAACCGCCGGACCGATGAGCGGCAGGCGCACCTGACCGCCATGCGTGTGACCAGAGACCATCAGGTCGACACCATTGTACTCCGCCCGATCGGCCGGATCGGGATTGTGGACCGCCAGGATCACCGGTGCACCGTCGGGAATTCCACGAAAAATTGCATCCCAATCCGGTGTCCCGTACCAGATGTCGTCCAGTCCGGCCAAGACCGGACCGCCATCGCCCAGACGGACCCACTCGTTGGTCAGCACCTCCACGCTCTGGCTCTCCACGGCCCGCCGCACGTCGACCGCACCGACGCGATAGTCGGTATTGCCCAGGACAGCAAAGGTACCGAACCGGCTGCCGATCTGGTTTAACGGCTCCAATTCGCTCATGCCGTGCTCGCCGTCGACTATGTCGCCCAAGATCACTACAGCGTCAGGCTTCAGGGAATTGACGCGATCGACCACCTTCCGCAGCCAATCGGCATGTCGATACAGGCCCAGATGCGTATCGGAAACCAGGACCAACGACAGGTGCGAATTCCCCGGACCGACGGTGACCGACTGACGTCTGACCACCAGACGGTGCGGCTCGACGAGACTCCCGTAGGCCATGCCCAGCCAAACCAGTGACAGCAGCAGCACCAAAAAGGCATGGGGACCGCGGGCCATGATTCTCGCCCAGCGATACCTCAGCCAAACCAAGTACAGCGGCACGCCGGCCAGCACCAGGACGATAGTCAGGTCAAACCAGAACGAAAGGTTCACAGTCTCCGCATTAGTCGGACAAGCATGGGGCTACCTCTCCAGACTGCGGCCGATCTGTTCGGCCATCTCGGCGAGCCGCATCGAATATCCCCACTCGTTGTCGTACCAGGCGACCACCTTGACGAAATCGCCGCCCACCACCTTGGTCAGGGACAGGTCGACTATGGACGAACAGGGGTTGCCGATGAAGTCCGAGGAGACCAGCGGCTCGTCGGTCACGTCCACTATTCCGCGGTAACGGACACCCTTGGCCGCCTTACGGAAGGTGCTGTTGACGTCCTCGACCGTCACTTTACGCTTCAGCAGGAAAGTGAAGTCGGACAGCGACACGACTTGGGTCGGAACGCGGATGGCCATCCCGTCGAAAAGTCCCTTAAGCTCAGGAATGACTTCCGTGGTGGCGATGGCCGCTCCGGTGGTCGTCGGAATGATGTTGAGAGCCGCAGCCCGAGCTCGCCTCAGGTCCTTATGCGGACCGTCCTGAAGGTTCTGCTCGGCAGTGTAGCTGTGCACAGTACTCATGAGCGCCCGCTTGACCCCAAAAGTGTCGTGCATTATCCGGGCGATCGGAGCGATGCAGTTGGTGGTGCAGGAGGCGTTATTGGTGATCTTCGACTTCCACTTGCCGCTGTCGTTGACGCCGATGACATGGGTCGGCACGTTGCCGCCCTTGGCCGGAGCAGAAATGATGACGTGCCGGGCGCCCGCGGTCAGATGCTGACTCGAGAGTTCTTCGGTCAAAAAACGGCCGGTGCATTCGAGCACGATGTCGATCTTGTCCTTAGCCCAGGGCAACTTGGCCGGATCCTTCTCCTGATAGACGCGGACCCTCTTTCCGCCGACGATCAGATGTGTCGGATCGAAACCTACCGTCCGGTCGTACTGGCCGTACGAGGTGTCGTATTTCAGCAGGTGAGCCAGAGTTTCGGTGTCGGTCAGGTCATTGACGGCCACGAACTGCAGCGACTTTAGACGGCCGAAGGCGGCCTTGAAGGTCTGGCGGCCGATGCGGCCGAAACCGTTAATGGCGACTCTGATGGGCATAAGAGAAAAAATTAGGTCAATTGCCGATCAATTATATAACAAAAAGAGCGTGACGACACGCTCATTGATGGTCAGACGACCATTCATCGACACAGACAAGGAACCTCACGAATTGGCGTACAGAAAAGACGCAAAGACCAGACCGGCCGGCTCTCGAAACTGATCCGGTTGCAGACCTTCTATAGACATCCAGAACGGTTGACCTTCCACGCTCTCGTCGACTCCGACCAGCGGCTGTTCGAAGTCTGCCGGATCAAGCAACTCGGCAGCGAAGAAAAGCAGCATGCAATGCGAGCACTGATCTGACTCACCATCCTGGTTGTCAAAAAGAATCATTCTCTCTTTATAGCAGAAGAATTGAGCGGCTCTAATCTTACGCCCCGTCTCTTCCCCGACCTCACGGACTAGGGCTTCTTTCAGGGTCTCTCCGAGTTCGATTTCGCCGCCCGGGAAAAAGTAACGACCGTCGGGCGTCAAAATCAACAGCAGGGAGTCCCCATGCCGAATTATGGCGTAGACACTGGGCCTGAACCGCATCCTTTGTTTAGGTACCTGCACTGCCTCTCCATCAGAAAAACGAAAGCAGGTAACCAAACCGTCGGTGTCATCTTTCATTTTCAAAGATCCTTTCGGTCGTCCGTTGCCGAGCCCAAAAATCAGGACCGATCTAAAACGACGACTAAGTTTAGTCTTTTTGACCAAAAACAAACAAGAGGCCGATTTACAGCCTCTTGTTTTAAATTCTTTACTGCCTCGTTATTCCTCGCCGCCGGACGATAGGGCGAAACGGACGAACCTCCGAACCTGGATGTTCTCGCCGATCCGGGCGATGTTGTTCTTAAGATGGTCCCGGACGGTCAAATCCTCGTCCTTGACGAACCGCTGATCCAACAGACAGACCTGCTCGTAGTACTTAGCGAGCTTACCCTCGACGATTTTGGCGATCACGTCGGACGGCTTGCCGGAACCGGCGAATTCCTCGGTCGCCAGCTCACGTTCCTTCTCCAGCACCTCGGCCGGTATGTCGTCCGAAGTCAGATACAGCGGATTGGTCGCCGCCACCTGCATGGCCAGGTCATGAACGAAATCCTGGAACTGCTCGTTGAGAGCGACGAAGTCGGTCTCGCACAGCACTTCGACCATGGCGCCGACCTGGCCCGTTCCATGAATGTAGGCGTGGACCAGACCTTCCTTGACCTGACGATCGCCCTTCTTGTCGGCCTTGGCGATCCCCTTCTTGCGAAGAATGTCCGCGGCCCTGTCGATGTCGCCGCCTGCCTCGTCGAGGGCGGTCTTGCAGTCGACCATGCCGGCGTTGGTGCGGGCACGGAGTTCGGCTACTGTCTTGATGTCAACGGCCATAAAATCGTTACTCTTAGGCTGATTGAAAAACTCTAAGTCGAGATGACGGGCGAAAACCGATCCATGCTCCCGATGCCGAAACTAGGCCTGGCCGGAGGGACGGTTGACGATGTCGCCGCTCTCCGAGAGCAGGGAAGCCTGCCCGACCGGATTCGTCTTTGCCGGAACCTCACCGGCGGCAGCCGCCCTTTCCGTCAACGGATGGGCCTGACCTGCCTTAACGGCCTCGGCAAACAGGTGAACCATCATGTTGATGGTCTTGACCGCATCGTCGTTGGCCGGAATGCCGTAGGTGATGTCTTCTGGATTCACGTTAGTGTCGAGCAGGGCAAAAACCGGAACGCCGACGCTCTTTGCCTCGCGCAGCGCGGTCTTCTCCTTCTTGCAGTCGATGATGACGATCGCATCCGGCAGCTTCCGCAGACTCTTGATACCGCCGACTTTCTTCTCCAGTTCGTCGATCTCCCGCAGGAAGACGACCTGTTCCTTCTTGGTGTACTTGCGGGCCAAGACGCCGCTCTCCTGCTTGTCCTTCAGGTCATGATGTCGGCGGATCTGATTCGATACTTCGCTAAAGTTGGTGAAGGTGCCACCGAGCCAACGGTTGGTGACATACGGCATGCCACAGCCTTCAGCCTCACGACGGACGGTGTCGCTGACCTGCTTCTTGGTGCCGACGAACAGTATGGTCCCCCCTCGGGCCGCAATTTCCTGCAGGCGACCGAGTGCGGTCTTGGCCATCGACAGAGTCCTGTCGAGATCGATTATGTTGATGCCGCCCCGCTCGCCGAAAATATAGGGCATCATCTTGGGGTGCCGCCGGGCGGTCTTGTGTCCGAAGTGAACACCCGCCTGGAGCAGCTCCAGCATGGAAGGTAGTTTAAGCATAGCCTTTTGGCCTCTACGTCACCGCTGTCGCATCCTTCGGCTTGGCCGAAGACAGGAACGAAAGCGTTTAATGTGACGTATGTGAGATGAAATTAGGGATTGCACTTCCCTGTTTAAAAAAGTCCGCCTTGACGGACGCGACAATAGACTACCGGAAAGCGACGAAACAGGCAAGAGGTGGCCGGTGGTATCAAGTCTAAAAAGCCAAAAAATCTGCCTGAATCAACGTCTTACGATCCCCTCCCGAAAAACAAAGCGGCCCATCCTGTCGAATGGACCGCCTTAGCTGTTGATGACCTCCCTAGTTGGAGGGTCAAGCAGGCCGGTGGGTGTGAGACCTAGGGATCTCTGTAACTCCATGAGTCTGAGCCAGGTCAGACGGCCGTACATGTCGGTCTCGCTGCCCGGGGAGCCGGGACCAGAGTCAGCTAGAGGGAAGCCGTGAGTGTTTAGATACTGTTGAAGTGCTCTAACGTCTTCGCCGACCATACCAGGTGAGAGGTCACGCGGGAAAGTTGGGGCTGACACTGCAGCGGCTGCCTCCAAAACAGGCTCGGGAACAGCAGCACAACCAGCTCCCGACTCGACAATCGGCTCACCGATCGCGTACTCGGAGAAGAGTGCAACACTCAAGTCGTCGACTAGCCGGTTCCAGTCGTCGCCGTAGGTCTCGCGGGCCGCGCACTCGGTCGTCAGCCAGCGCAGCGTCCCGCCGCGCGCGACGGCGTAGGTCCTGGGGTCGGACTCGACCTTGACCATCCGCCTGCCGGGACGGTAGAGCACACTGCGACCGAGCGGTATCCGAGCCATGCCCTCGGCGCTGACGGTAATGACGTCGTCGAAGCCTTCGAACCAGGAGAAGAAGATCCGCTCGTTCGGGAAGGCGTGCCGCCGCCCGTCGGCCCCGCAGTAGTAGACGGCCGAGGAACCGATGCTCATGATCAGGGAACCCGAGACGCAATGAACCTCGCTGGCTGGTGGCTCCAAGCTAAGGTCAACATCGATCGACCGGGTGGCGTCCTCCGCCGACCGCGGGCTGTAGGCCCCGGTCAGGTTGGGGTCGGCCGTAGCCGACTCAAGAGGCCCGTCTTCCGGATCGTCCGCTTCGGGACCGTCGTCCGGGGGCCGGCCCGACACCGAGAAGACCGCACCGTCCAGGGTCGAGACCAGGACCGCCCCGCCGGAGGAGAGCCCCTCAGTCCTGAGCTGGACACGGTCGGACGTGACGTCGGGCAGCGTCCAGCAGACGGAGCCCGAGGTCGGCCCGGCCCCGGCGGCTTCGGACCAGGACGAGCCGCCGTCGACGGAGAACCGGATCCTCGAGCCGGTCACGCCGGCGCCGCCGGAGTTCCAGAAGAGGGTCAGGCCGTCCCCGGCCGAATAGGCGGCGCCGGCGGCCGGACCGGAGAGCAGGTAGGCGTAGGGCGGCGGCGGACCGGGAGGGGCGGCGCGGGTCCCGCCGTGCGGGTCCTGGATGACGGAAAATTCTCTTTCTGTAGAGGCGGCATTCCAGTCGTCGTTTCCGGCTTGCGAGGCGATGATGGTGGTAGTGCCAGTGCCGACGACCGTGACCGTGGTGCCCGACACTGTGGCGATCAGTGTGTTGGAGCTGGCAAACGACACCGGCAGCCCGGAGGTCGCTGTGGCCGAAACCTCGAAGGAGAGGCTGCCGTATATGCGGGAATCGAGGGCGGCGAAGGAGATCGCCTGGTCGTCCTTGGCGACGGTGAGCTCGCGCTCCACGTCGGGGGCGGCGTTGTAGTCATCATTGCCGGCCTGGCTGGCGGTGACGGTGGCCGTGCCCGCTCCGACGACCGTGACGGTCGAGCCGGCGACGGTGGCTACGGTCTCGTCCGAGGAGGTGTAGCTGACCGTGAGGCCCGAGGAGGACGTGGCGGTCAGGGCGAAGGGCGCGTCGTTGAAGGTGACCGAATCTAGAGCAACAAAAGCAATGGTCTGGTCGTCCTTGGCGACGGTGAGCTCGCGCTCCACGTCGGGGGCGGCGTTGTAGTCATCATTGCCGGCCTGGCTGGCGGTGACGGTGGCCGTGCCAGCACCAACGATCGTGACCGTGGCGCCAACGACGGTGGCGACGGTCTCGTCCGAGGAGGCGTAGGTGACCGTGAGGCCCGAGGAGGATGTGGCGGTCAGGGCGAACGGCGCGTCGTTGAAGGTGACGGCGTCGAGGGCGGCGAAAGTGATGGTCTGGTCGTCCTTGGCGACGGTGAGGACGCGCTCCACGTCGGGGGCGGCATTGTACAAAACATTTCCGGATT
>MNWN01000049.1 GCA_001872545.1 Parcubacteria group bacterium CG1_02_58_44 | reverse complement strand
CAGCTTGGTCTTTCCCCCGCGTCTCGTAGCCGCGGAACGCGCCGCTCGTCTTCCGGCTCCGTCCGCACGGTACCCGGCCTGCCCGCCGCCGGCGGCCACTTCCCGGGATACCGTGCTCGCATGCCTGCCGATCCGGCGGGAGATGGCCGTCAGGGTATATCCTGCCGCGATACCCCTGCTGATTTCCTCACGGTCCTGCTGATCGAGTCGTGTGTATGTGGTTCTTCGCATATGGGGCGATGATATCACCCCGTTGCGTTAGATTGTTGAGACTGCCACGAAAAAAATGGACGGGAGATCAAGAGAAGTCTTGAGAAGTTGGATTTTCAAGACTAATTGCTCTGCCTCATACCTCTTGAGTAAAAGCAGGGCAGTCAAGCGCAGTAGGTCTTCGCTCAATTCTCCGACCGGAGTCATGTAATCGGCCACCTCGCCCTCGAAAGAACGTAGGCGTAAAGCAGTATCCCCCGGCAGTTCAGCGGCTTCTTGGAAAAGGGCTAGGATTTCCGGTACTACGATCGTTTTGGGACTTTCTTCCATTTTTGTCACCTCCTGCTCACGATGAGCAGTTCGAAGATTAGGGTCAGTTCAGTATTCTGTCAAGGCTATGCACGGCTGAAGAATTGACCTTGCTTCAAAAAAAGGACCGCTCGGGGCGGTCCGGATTTTGTGTTCGGAAGTTGTGTCATGTCGTCGTCAACGGACGACCGGACAACCGTTTGATTGGCTCCCCGTTCGTCGTATGTCAAGGCCAGCCTCTCCGGTTCGGATTCGGCCGGCACCGTACGTCCGTAGTATAATTCGGACATGACCAAGTTTCGCGGACAGAGGAGCAGCTACCGGGGCAGGTTCCGACACTACCGCATCGGTGGCGATACGCCACGGCACGTCCTTTTTATGCTGCTGGCCGTGCTGGCCGTGGCAGCCGTCCTGTACCTGTCTAAGGCGGTAGTCGACAATCTGCTGTCGAGCGACCACGACGTACTGCTCGGCGCGACCTTCTCCAAGAAGTATGCCCAGGAGTTGGGATTGGACTGGCGGGCCGTCTACTTGGCTTCGCTCGACGACCTAGGAGTGGACGCGTTGCGCCTGCCGGTGTACTGGGATGATATCGAGCCGTCGCCCGGCGAGTTCGACTTTAGCGACGTTGATTGGCAGCTGATCGAGGCACGGAAGCGCGGGGTCAAGGTGATCCTCGCTGTCGGAATGAAGCTGCCGCGCTGGCCGGAATGTCACATTCCGTCTTGGGCGGCCGAGCTAGACGAAGCGGCCCTCAAGGAACGAACTCTGCAGATGCTGCGCAAGGCAGTCACGCATTTTTCTGTCTCGACCGACTTTTTCGCCTGGCAGGTCGAGAACGAGTCGCTTTTTCCGTACGGCGAGTGTCCGGAGGCGGACATCGGTCTGCTGCGGCGGGAGATAGCGGTCGTCAAGTCGGCCGATCCTAGGCCGGTGATCATCACCGAGAGCGGCGAACTGTCCGATTGGGTTCGTTCGGCCATTCTTTCCGATCGTCTGGGCATCAGCACCTACCGATCTGTCTGGAACCGCTACGTCGGGCACTTCTTTTGGCCGACTACGCCGCGTTGGTATTCCGGACGCATCGCCGCGGTGTCCGGTCTGGTCGATGAGGTGTTCGTCTCTGAACTTCAGGCCGAGCCTTGGTCGCCGGGTCCGATCGTCTTGACCGATGTCGACTATCAGCTGACGCTCATGAATCCCGAGCGGCTGCGCAGTAACGTGTCTTTCGTCCGGCGTATGGGCGTGACTGAGGCGTACCTGTGGGGTATCGAGTGGTGGTACTGGCTCAAGGAGCAGGGGAGGCCGGAGATGTGGAAGACCGGGAGGGAGCTGTTCTCCCAGTCGGCAGGTGAGTGATCTTTAGGTTTCGTGATGCGAACGACAGTCTAAACGGGCTGTCGTTTTTTGTTGGGGTCAGATTTTGTTTTTTAGCCCTTTATGAAAATTTGTCATCCCGGCCTTTGAGCCGGGATCCAGGATCCCGATAATTTTTTGTGGGACGGCCCCGACGCGGCCCTCCGCTCACAATGACAAAATAAGTGTTTGTCATCCCTGAACCGCTTTCCTTCTTAATCTGTCATCCCGGATCAGGTCCGGGACGACATAGTAGAGCCGCCCGGACGACAAACTTGGTGACAGGTACTCACTTAAATCAAATTTTCAATCTAATGTCGGGTTGCAAAATAAGCCAAAATTAGGTATAATTTAAGCATATTTAGTGCAATGTCAGCCTGAAGTCTGACGGGACGCGGCCGGGACACATAACTGAAAAGACATGAAAGATGGCGAACTTCAGCGGGAGCACGACTGGTTCAGGACAGTCCTGGACCTGATACCGGATGGCGTCTGCTTCACCGACCTAAAAGGACGCATTCTGCTGGTGAATCGCTCGGCTGGGGAGCTGGCCGGCCGCGATCCGGAGGAATTGGTCGGCGGAAACGTCAGCCTTTTTTATTCGACCGACGGACGCAAGTCCGACATCGACGAGCTCAGGAAGGGCGAGCCGGCTCGAGAGGAAGTGGAGTTCCGTCGTCCCGACAGCAGCGTCCTTCCCGTGCGGGTTACCTACAAGCTCGTCGATCACATGGAGGGCGTCGGCGAGGCGCTGGTCGAGACCTATGAGGACCTGACTGAATGTCGGGAGCTGGATCAGGTCAGGAACGAGTTCGTGTTCGTGGCCGCGCACGAGCTAAGGAATCCGGTCACGGCCATGAAGCTCCTCTTGGACATGTTCACCGACGACAAGCGCTTCGAGGTCGGACCGATCGCCAAGGATTACGTCGAGAAGATGCAGGAGGCGACCGAACGCCTGATTCAGCTGGTCGACGACCTGCTTGAGGTAGCTCGGACCGAATCCGGCCGGCTCAAGATCGAGCTGAAGCCGGTCAATGCGGTGGAGATGATCGACACGATTCTGGTCGAGATCGAATCGCTGGCCAAACCTAATCAGATCACAGTTCGGCACGATGGAAATGCGGACTGTTCGCTGGTCATGTCCGACAGCGACAAGTTGAAGGAGATCATCTCGAATCTGGTCTCGAACGCCATCAAGTACAATCGGGTCGGGGGAACGGTCACCGTCAGCCACGAACCGGACAGCAACGGTTTTTTGGTCGTTCATGTTGCCGATACCGGGATCGGTCTTGGACCGGAAGATCAGAAAAGGGTCTTTACCAAGTTCTGGCGTTCGGAGGAGGTGGCGGTGCGGGCGCAGGCCGGTACTGGGCTGGGTCTGTTCATCGTCAAGGAGCTGGTCGAGCGTATGGGCGGTCGGGTCTGGTTCGAGTCAGAGCTGGGGCAGGGGAGCACTTTCAGCTTTTCGTTGCCGCTGGCGGAGGGCAGGTAGTCGAGGCGGTTTCGGCCGTCGTCTGTCATTCCGGAATCGTGAACGGCAGGAACGTCTTCCTGCTAAAAACGCTGTCGTTCAAAGAGTTGAGTCAGCGATTTACCCGGGAGTCACATCAAAAAGAAAAATCGAGCGTCATAGTAGGCGTCCGATTTTTTGATTCCGGCAGTTGTCTTTAGTCGGAGGCTTTAACGTCCAACCACGATCATCACTTTTTCGCCATGCGGCACGTCGTCGCCGTTCCAGTCGTGGATGGCGTCCCAGAGCACGTCCGCGTCGTAGACGTAGTCGGCGCCGCGTCTGGTTCCCGGATCGTTGGTGATGATGCGGTCGCCGTCGTAGCCCTTGATGAGCAGCATGTGGTAGAGAGGTCCGCCGTTCCTGAAGTTCGGATTGCCGAGCGCCTTGCCGTAGGCCGGGATGATGACCGGATGCCCCGTAGCCACGACGTCGAGGATGTCGTTCAGGCTGCCGATCGGCACCGCCTCGGCTGCAGCCAGTCCGAAGTGCTCGCGGATCATCCTGGCCGTCTCCTCGGAAGTAGTATCCAGGTGGTAGCCGAACGTCAGGTCCTGCCAGGCGACAGCGTCCATGATGCGTGACTCGGCCTCGTCGACGGTGATCTCCGTCTCGTCGGCGTAGTAGGCGGCCAGCATGATAGCCGACGCCTCCTCACAGGCCTCGCCATGCAGTGTGTCCCAATTCGCGGTCGGCGCCTGGACCATGAAGGGGACTCGAAGGTTGATTGAACCTGGTCGAGTGGTCGGTGTCTCTTCCGGCTCTACAATTTCCTCCGGCGTTTCCGGCTCGGATTCGGGTTCCGTTCGGTCCTCGTCGCCAGCATCGTCGGGTTCGTCTGAGTCGGTTTTGTCGACGGTCTGGGTCGGTTCGGTGTCGGTCGTCAGCTCGTCGGTCTCGTTTTGATCCGGTTCCTCAGCTGAGGAGTCGACCGGTGCGGGTCGTTCGAACTCGGTCCGGCTGATCGCTTCGGGTATCGGTCCTCGTCGCCAGCTGCGATAGGCATCGGTCAGGTCACCCCTGAACGTATAAACACCCCAGGCTGCGGCCACGACCAATACGGATACTATTAATGTAACGATAGGCGTCCTCGTTTTTTTGGCGGTCATGTCGGTTTGGTTTAGATTTGATTTCTTAAGAGTAACACAACTGCCGTCGTCTTATCGGACAAAGTTAAAGGGGGGTCCGACGTCACCGTACAACGTATTGCACAGGAGTCAGACCCCCCCTTCAAGGAGGAGGAGACCCTTCTTTTTTTACGAACGGGTGAGGAGTCCGTTCGCAGCGGCCCCTTTTGGGGCAACGGAGAAATTTATCACATGTTCGTCAGCCTGTCAAGGATTTGCCTCAGCTCGGTGCAGCGTAGGCCTTTCCTGCTTCGGCGGGTATACTTTTGATATGAGCGTATTTAAGCCGTTTTTTAGGTTTTTTAGCGGTCGTCCTTGGCACCAAGGTGGGGCCATTTTTGTCGCCGTAGCCGCGCTTTACGGCTGGCTTCAGGCTCAACCTTCGTTTCGCGATCCCGACTCCTTCTACCATGCCGGTCTGGCCGTGCTGACCGGACGTCTGGGGCCGATTCGCGACTTCCCCTGGCTGCCGTTCACGACCTTGTCCCAGGCCTTTGCCGACCAGCATTTCTTTTACCACCTTCTGCTCGTTCCGTTCGTCTGGCTGTTCGGTCCGCTGCCCGGACTTCGGTTGGCGACCGTGCTTTTGGGCGCGGCGGCAGTGACGGCCTTCTTTCTGGTCACCCGTCTGTTTCGGCTGCGTCACGGCTGGGCCTTCACGCTGCTGCTGGCCACCTCGGCCGACCTGATATTCCGGCTGAACTTGGGCAAGGCTTCGGCGCTCGCGATCACGCTGCTGCTCCTGGGATTCGTCTGCGCACTGCACGGCCGTCGTTGGCTGCTGCTCCTGATCGCTTGGCTGTACGTCTGGACGCACGGCAGTTGGCCGCTCCTGCCGTTCGTGGCCCTGGTCGTGGCGGCGGTCCAGTCGTCCGTGATTTTCTTTGGCCTGCCGACTGACGTCAGGTCATCGTCCCGCCTGCTGACGGCGCTGCGCTCGCCGGAGTCGGGGCGTGCGTGGTCCGCTGCCGGACTGGCCTGTCTCGGTGCGATTGGCGGACTGGTGGCTAATCCGTTCTTTCCCGCCAACTTGGAGTTCTACTGGCGTCAGACGGTTCAGGTCGCGCTGGTCGGCCTGACCGATGCGGTGGAGGTGGGAATCGAGTGGTATCCGTATGCCCTGTCGGACCTGATTCGGCAGAACGGCGTGGTCTTCGTCTTGCTGGCGGTCCTGGTTGCGTTGGCAGTCGGTGTCTCGATCGTCGGACGTCGCGCTTGGCGGTCGGAGGCGGGGGACTATGGACGCAATTTGGTTCCGCTGCTCGCCACCGGCGCGGTTTCGCTCGCCCTGCTGATGATGACGCTGAAGAGTCGTCGGCATGTCGAGTTTCTGGTGCCGTTTGCCTTGCTGCTGGAGGCAATTTGGTTCGATCGTCTAACGCGTCGGGTGGACCTGCGTCAACTCGTCTCGTTTTTCTTCGTCGGACGTAAGCGATTAGGTCGGATCATGGTCGGATATGTCGTACTGACGCTGCTGTTCCTGCCGATTCGCGACGTATTTCTGGTCTCCAGGTCGCTGCGGACCAATGCCTATGACTGGTCGCGCTTCACTGAGGTCGGCGACTGGATGCGCCTGCACGTGCCGCCGGGAAGTGTCGTCTTCAACGGAGATTGGGCCGACTTTCCGGTGCTGTTTTACCGTTTCCCCGAGGGACGATACATTATCGGTCTGGATGCCGGTTTTTTGTACCTACGCGACCCCGCACGGTACGATGATTGGAGGTTGATTTCCTCTGGGCAAGCTGGCCAGGATGTCGGCGAGCGGATCGAAAAAGTCTTCGGTTCTCACTACGTGTTGGTGCGCCGGGATCAGGTATCGCTGCTGCGGTCGGTCGAGTCCGATCCGACACTGCTGCCGGTCTATGAGGACGACGAAGTTTTGGTCTTTATGAGGTTTTGGGAGCTGGGGTTAGATCTTGATCTGTAGCTCCCGCTGTCGCTACTCCCATTTTGTCATCCCGGAACCGCGAGCGTAGCGAGCGGTATCCGGGATCCAGAAAAAGAATGTCATCCCGGACTTGATCCGGGATCCATGATCCGATCTTTTCTGTTCCTGGGTCCCGGCTCAGGGGCCGGGACGACAAAATACTCTAAAGTCTAAAAATCAATATTTTGACTTCCATGCGAATCACTATCGCCTTACCGGTACTGAACGAGGAAAGCGTACTGCACGATTCGGTCGGGCGCGTGCTTGAGGCCGTACGCAATCTTTTGTCGTCGGACACCGTGGCGGTCGTAGTGGCGGACAACGGTTCGGACGACCGTACCGGCGAGATCGGTCGGCAGCTTGCGGCTGCGGAGCCGGAGGTTCACTATCTCCGTCTCGAGGAACGCGGTAAGGGTTTGGCGGTATTCGCTGCCTGGAGCCATGCGCCGGCTGACGTCTACGTCTTCACCGACGTTGACTTGGCCGCTGACCTGTCGGCCTTGCCTGATCTGGTGAACGCGATCAGGGGAGGGGCAGGATTGTCGGTCGGCTCGCGGTTCCATCCGGCGTCGACTGTCGAACGGTCGGCCGGACGCCAGTTCTATTCGCACGGCTACCGCAGTCTGCTCAAAGCTGCCTTCGGCACGGCCGTGTCCGACGTCCCGTGCGGACTCAAGGCCATTTCGGCCTCGGTCATGGCCGAGATTGTGCCGCAGGTGCGCGATCTGGGCTGGTTTTTCGACACCGAACTGGTGGTCAGATCGGAACGAGCCGGATTCGAGGTGCATGAGATTCCAGTGCGGTGGTGCGAGACCCCGGTTCCCGGCCGTGTCTCTAAGGTCAACGCGCCCAAGTTGGCCGCCGAGTACCTCCGGCAGGTTTTGCGCCTGAAGCGTGAACTGAAATGAATTTGACCGAGCTGGTAAAGTCGATCACTCGTCGGGAGTGGCTGGTCGTGGCCGCGGTCGCACTCGTCCTGACGCTGCTCACCTCCTTTCCGCCGCTGTACGGCTGGCTGGTCGGACTGTCTAGAGGACAGGAATGGAACGGCCTGCAGTTTTTTTCGCCCGGCGACTTCGGCGTCTATCTTTCCTACATCAATCAGGCCCGCGGCGGCGCCTTTTTTCTTGATAACATCTTTGCCGTCGGCGAGCCGACCGTTCCGGTCGTCAATCTGCTCTGGTGGTCGGTCGGGCTGTTGGCCCGGCTGACGTCGCTCGGTCCGGTGGCCGCCTTCTACGTCGCGCGTTCCCTGTCCGTCCTGCCGCTGGCCGCGGCCTGCTACTTGGCGGTCTCTTTTTTTCTGCGTCGGCGGACCGAACGGCTGGTCGCCTTCCTGTTGCTGATGTTCGGGTCGGGCTGGGGCGCGTTGGCAGCACCGTTTTTGAATGAAACCGGACCGTCCATCAGCTGGCCGATCGATTTGTGGGTGCCGGAGTCCAATCTGTTTGCCAGCCAGATTTACAGTCCGCACTTCGTTGTCTCCTGGACCCTGCTAATCTTGAGCATGCTGCTTCTGGCCGTAGCCTATGAGAGTGGGCGCTCGCGTTACGGACTGCTGGCCGGCCTGGTCGCGTTGCTGCTTTTCGAGTTCCATCCGTTTCATGCCCCGACGCTGTATGCGGCCGGCTTCTTCGGTTGGTTGACGCTGGCCGCCTTTCGCCGTGATGGGGCTGTCTGGCGGCGACTGACGGCGTTCGTCCTGTTCGTTGCCGTGTCCTTTCCGGCGGTCGCCTATCATTATCTCTTGCTGAACGGCGACGGCAGGCTGACCCGCGAGATCGCCGCAGCCAACGTCACGCTGACTCCGGGCTGGCCCTACGTCCTGCTCGGGTTCGGTCTGCCGCTGATCCTGGCCCCGGTCGGTCTGTTCCTGTGTCGTCGGAACGGTTCTCCGCGGCTGGCCGGCCTGCTGGCAGTTTGGGCGCTGTCGCATTTGGTGCTGTCGTATCTGCCTTTCTCCTTTCAGCGGCGGTTTCTCGAAGGCGCCGAGTTTCCGTTGGTGATTCTGGCCGTACCAGTCGTCGTGCTGGCGGTCGGTCGTTTGATAAAGACCATTCGGATGTTCGGACGGAGTATTGTTCCTGCCATCGGCCTTTTCCTTTTCCTTTTCCTATTTCTGCTGTCGGCGTTCGCCTCGTCGATCGACATCTATGCCTCGATCCTGCAACCTTACCGTCACGGTTCGTTTCCGAATGCGTTCTTTTCCTCCGACGAGTCGACGGTCCTGGACTGGATCCGCGAAAATACGTCGGACGACGCGTCCTTCATCGGTTCCGGCGTCTCCGGTTATCTGATCGCCGGCTGGACCGGACGGCGCGTGCTGTTCGGACACTGGGTCAATTCCGGCGACATGGAGCGACGGCAGTCCGAGATTGAGGAATTCTTCGGCCGGTCGGACGAGGCAGAGCGTGTCGAGTTCATGCAATCACTAGGATTGACGCATATTTTCGTCGGAACGCGGGAGCGCGCGGCGGCTGGCGGGGAGTTTGTCATCGGGCGGTCGTTTCGGCAGGTGTATGCGAGCGGCGGATTCGAGGTCTATGAGCTGGGGCCAGATTTTGGCTTTCAGCCCTTAGAAGCAGAAAAGATCGAATAGGTTCTGGATCCCGGATAGTCCTCGCTCCGCTCGACC
The DNA here is from genome assembly GCA_001872545.1 of Parcubacteria group bacterium CG1_02_58_44. Lineage (GTDB taxonomy): Bacteria > Patescibacteriota > Patescibacteriia > SG8-24 > SG8-24 > UBA1561. The sequence continues at coordinate 5,187 of MNWN01000049.1, read as the reverse complement.
TTCCGGGATGACAGAAGAAAAAAGGTAGGGATGATAAAAAGAGTATTGTCGTCCCGGGTTTGACCCGGAATCAAACAACCCCCCCCTGTCGTCCCGGCCTCCGAGCCGGGACCCAGGATGTTTCTCTTCAACTGGGAAAGACCCTCTCCCCCAGACCCCAGGCACCGCTCCGCGGTGGGACGGGGCTCGCGCCCCGGACCCCCTTCGGGACGGTCCCGCGCGGCACGGGTCGGGGCCGTCCCGCAAATAGATCGGATCGGATCGTGGATCCCGGGTCTCGGCCCGGGATGACATAAATTTTAAGATTACCTCCCTCCATTTTGTCGCCCCGGACTTGATCCGGGGCCCAGAAGCAAAAATTCAAGCACTGGATCCCGGATAGTTCTCGCTCCGCTCGACCTTCCGGGATGACAGAAGAAAAAAGGCAGGGATGATAAAAAGAGTATTGTCGTCCCGGACCTGATCCGGAATCAAACAACCCCCCCTGTCGTCCCGGACTTGATCCGGGACCCAGGAGCAAAAGTATAAAGACTAAAAGTAAGATTTGACTCGGTATTTATGAGGACGCTAGTGGTCATTCCGACCTACAACGAACGCGAAAATTTGGAGACGGTGGTTCGCGGCGTTTTGGATTTGGTTTCTGATGAAGTTGATCTGCTGATAGTCGACGACGCGTCACCTGACGGTACCGGCCGACTGGCCGACGGTCTCGTTCAGTCGCATCCCGGTCGAGTCCGTGTCCTGCACCGTCCGGCCAGGTCCGGTTTAGGCGGCGCCTACCTGGACGGTTTTCGTCTGGCGGTCGAATACGACTACGAAGCGGTCTGTGAGCTGGATGCCGACGGTTCGCACGATCCGGCCGACCTAATGCGATTGATCGCAGCCGTGCATGACGGTGCCGACGCAGCGATCGGTTCGCGGCGAGTGTCCGGCGGTCGGGTTGAGGGTTGGGGTTGGTGGCGTCGGATTCTGAGTCAATGTGCATCGTTCGTCTCACGTGTGCTGCTCAAATTAAAAACGCGCGATGCTTCAGCTGGATTTCGCTGTCTCGGCCGGCGAGCGGTCGAGGTCTTGTTGTCCGCCGACATTCGTAGTCGCGGCTACGCTTTTCAAGAAGAGTCGTTGTTCTGGTTGGAACGGTCCGGTTGCCGGATCGTCGAACTGCCGGTGGTTTTTCGTAATCGTCGGCTAGGTCGATCCAAGGCTAGTTGGCGTGAAGCTCTTGGTCTGATCGCGGTTTTGATTCGGCTGACAGCGGTCCGGCTGCGTAGGAATGTTGACCGTTCGGACGTTTTGGGCTAAGGTAAGTCGTCGTGTCCGCGCTTAGAGCGAGAATCGGACACGGGGAGGAAGAGATGAATTTTGAGAAATGGTCGAACGTGATCAGGCCGTCAGTCGTGATGATGACATGCTTTGTCATCTCGGTCAGCGGTCTTAGCTGTCGGTTCAGCTCAACTGAAGCTGAACCAGAGCGCGCGCGAACGGTCCGCTTAAGGAAATCAAGCGCCGAGCGGCTGAGAACGTCAAAATGGATCTGGCCGATTTGAGAAGGGAGTTCGAATCGGGTCAGTACGCCTCCTCTCCACTAAGCTTGAGGGGACGGGCGGTCCAGGAAATCGAGACAAATTTGACCAGGGTCGAACGGGAGCTCGATCGGGCTCAGCAGTCCCTTTTGCTGCTGAACTACAGGTCGGTCATCCATTGCGATGGCATACTGCTGAATGCCGATCGGATTCAGGTCGACGATTTGTCGCCGGCTGTTCTCGAGGTCCGGCACGCAATCGTGCTCATTCGTCAAGAGCTGCGGCTGGCCGGCGAAGTCGAGGGCTGGAACGCAGTCGTCGCATCCGTGGAGAGAGTTCGCAGTCTGGCTTCAGCTGCAACTTGCTGCTGTCGAACGGTAGTCATTGCCTCGCGGGTGATTCTGGGGGGCGACTATCGACCCGGAGACCTGTTCTGTGGTTCGGAAGTCAGACGAAAACATGAGTCGTTCCTTACGGCCGTGTCCGAGGGGGAAGACGACCCGCTCCGACATTCCTACAGTCAGCTATTGCTGTGGCAGGGACAGTCCGCCACCAGCATAGCGTATGTCCTGACCGTCAACCGTCGAATCTGTTCGGTCGATAGCGCCTATTGGTGATTTCGACGCTTTCGATATTCGACACGAAAATCTCATGACCTGCTTAGCGGGTCTTTTTCTTTACGTTGTCCTGGATCCCGGCTCAAGGCCGGGATGACAAGCTTTGAGTGAGGGATGACGTTCATTTTCTGGATCCCGGATAGACCTCGCTCCGCTCGGCCTTCCGGGATGACAAACAGAGAAGGGATGCAGTTCCGGAATGACAATATTTTTAGGAAAGCTGTGTCCTTAAACACCTTTGTCGTCCCGGCCTCCGAGCCGGCCTGCCCGCCATCTCCGTCCCCCGAAGCCTTGGTGAAGGGGGATAGCTTTAGCGGAGGCGGGAACCCAGGACGTTCCTCTTCAACCCGGGGGACTTCCGGTCCCCCAGACCCCCCGGCCCCGCTCCGCGGGGGGACGGGGCTCGCGCCCCGGACCCCCTTCGGGACGGTCCCGTGCGGCACGGGTTGGCCCGCTCCGGCGGCGGTCCGCCCTAACTCTCGGCGTCCGGCCCTCGCCTCCCGGCTCGGGACCCAGCCCGGACGCCTCCGAGATTGCCGCGTCGGGGCCGTCCCGCAAATAGATCGAGTCGGATCGTGGATCCCGGTTCAAAGCCGGGATGACATATTAAAAAGTTCCGAGGTGAAAAATTTTCTGAAGGCTAAAAATCAAGATTTGACTCCACTTCAAAGCGGCCGAGAGATCGTTCTTCAATCGTGAATTGTCGACCGGATAGTAGTCCATCGAGTCCGTGGACTTCGGTACGATTAAACAACTCCAGTTGCAGGCGGTACTTTTTGTCGCGCAGCTGCGGCAGCAGGTAGTCGATGTAGCGTTCGTATTCCGAGCCGAGTTCGATTGGTTGCCAGAGTTCATTCACGAGAGGCATTGTCTCATGCCAGACTTCCTGACCATCAGTGTCGATCAAGGTTAAGTCGATCTGCAATGCGTCGGCTGTCGGTCCGAGCCTCCAGACCGACTGCAGATGCAGACGAGTTTTGTCTTTGTCGGCGGTCAGTTTCGACTGGACGGCGTTCAACTGTGACCCGTCGGCGAAATTCCACGGCACATTCATTCGCATTGGCGGCGTATCGAACGGCGGCGCCATCAGGTACGAAGACGACGACCAGATCGGTCCGTACAGCGCGAACCCACCAGCCTCGTCTTGCGGCAGTGTACCGAACGATCGTCCAAGCCGCTCGCGTCCGCTTTTGTAGTGCGGCTGCGCCCAGGAGGTTAGAAGGAACTGCGCACGATAGGTCGACAGATCATTTTCATCGAAGGCCAGCATCTGCACGCCGTCCGGCGTTGGGTACGGTCCGGTGTCGAATTGCTCGACACCCAAGAAGAGATAGTGCGCCGAGTAGACGGCCGACCGCGAGGACAGCTCGGGCAGCAGCCGGTAGCTGGCGGCGACCGATGCGTTTGGCGGCACCTGGTCCACGATGCGCCGCGCGTCGGCGGCTGCCTCACGACCGTCACCCGACCAGATCCGTGCCGCGACCGCGGGCAAGGGTCCCAAGGCCAGCGATCCGTAGGCCGCTCCCATCACCAGCAGCAGTGCGCCGAGTGTCTTCGCCTGTCCGACCGTCAGGTACCGTCTCAACGGCCCGTTCAGTTTGGGCAGTCCGGACATGGCGGCCAGGAACAGTCCGGGCAGGAAGAGCGTCGAGTAGTGCGTCTGCACGATGGTCGTGCTGCCGCCCGGCGAGCCCAGCAGTATCTGCAGCAGCGGACCGGTCAGCAGTATCAGCCTCTTCGGGGACAGCAGCGGCAGGAAAAGCAGCGGCAGCAGGAAACCCAGCAGCATCTCGAGATTGCCGAGCGATGCGGTGTGCGCCAGCACCTTGAGCGGATGCGACAGTGCGTTCATGGCCACGTCCGCGAAAGAATGCGCTTCGCCGAGCCAGGCGTAGTAGATCAGGAACTTGTACGAGCCGGACGGCGCGAAATGCGCGGCCACTCCGGTCGCCATCACGAACCAGGCGGCGCCCAGGACGATCGGTCCGACCGTCCAGCGCCAGCCGCGTCGCTCGAGGACGGCCAGCAGTCCGACTGCGGCCACGACCAGCGACACGTCTTCGCGGAACAGCATGGCCACGAGCGCCCAGAGTGCGAAGCGGAACGGACGACGTTCGTCGTAGGCGAGGAGTGCCAGCAGCAGTGGTGGCAGGGCGAAGGGCAGCAGATGGAATTCGAATAGGTTCATGTTCTGCACCAGCGGACTCAGCAGCCAGGCGGCGGCGAAGGCGAGCGGGGCGAGACGTGACAGGCCGGACGCGTTCGCGAGTCGGTGTCGAGCCAGCAGCCAGATCGGCCAGGCGGTGAGGGCCAGCGCCGCGGTCTGCAGCACGAGCAGGGTGCGGGGGTCGGACTTGAGCGCGTAGAGCGGGAGCAGGGTCAGCAGTCCGAATTCGGCGTGATCGCCGAGGTAGGAATGAGGATGGATGGTCAGGCCGAACGGTTGGCCATGGAGCGTGTTCCAAAAGACCTGGCTGTAGATGGCCAGATCCAGTCCGTCGTAGGCGAACAGACCGTACTTCCAGAGGCAGATGGCAGTGAAGGCCACGAAGTACAGGCCGATCATCAGCCAGAGGATCAGGCGTTCATGTCTTAGAATGCGGGCGGGGAGTTTCATGCGGTGATTATAGACGAATTTTTTATTTGTTTGTGAGGAGGGGTCAGATCTTGCCTTGTACTTTTTTGAAGATGCCATCCCGGAAATCATGTTCCTTCTTAATCTGTCATCCCGGAACCGTATTTTTTCTTAAATTGTCATCCCGGAAGGCCGAGCAGGGCGAGGACTATCCGGGATCCAGAATCTGTTCGGTCTTCTTCTGCTCCTAGGTCCCCACCCCCGCTAAAGCTACGGCGGGCAAGCCGGATCAAGTCCGTGACGACAGTGATCCGATCTATTTGCGGGACGGCCCCGGCGCGGCAACCTCGGAGATCCGATCCGATCTCCACGGAGCATAACTCCCGCGGCAATCTCGGAGGCGGCCGGGCTGGGTCCCGAGCCGGCAGGCGAGGGCCGGACGCCGAGAGTTAGGTCGGACCGCCGCCGGAGC
>MNWN01000003.1 GCA_001872545.1 Parcubacteria group bacterium CG1_02_58_44 | reverse complement strand
GAGGTGCACTCGAACGGCATGGAGGGCTTCTGGGGCTACCTGAAGCGCGGGCTCAAGACAACCGGCGGGATCCGCCGCGATAGGCTCGGCCTGTTCGTCTCAGAGGAGGTGTGGCGGTACAACCGCCGCAAGGATTCCGAGAAAGAAAAAATCGAGCGACTGCTCGACTTCCTCGGGAAATTTGGTGGATGAACGTTTACCTTCCCCATAGTTAATTAGAAAAAACGTTTGTCATCCCGGCACCGTAACCCTTCCTAATCTGTCATCCCGGAATTGCGAGCGCGGCGAGCAATATCCGGGATCCAGAATCCGATCCGATCTTTCTGCTCCTGGGTCCCGGGTCGTAGCCCGGGACGACAGTAGATTAGGAAAAACGTTTGTCATCCCGGCACCGTAACCCTTCCTAATCTGTCATCCCGGGCCGAGACCCGGGATCCAGAAGTCATTCGGTTCTTTTCTACTTTTTGTTCCCGGGTCGTAGCCCGGGACGACATAAGATTCTTTGCTTCACAAAACTCTGTCGTTCCGGCCCCCGAGCCGGGATCCAAACCATTCAACAACAATTGAAATTCAAAAACGCAAACTTCCCCGGAGGGCGGCTCTCTGGGGGTGCGGTGTCGGCCGACCGAATTGTGACGGCGAACGAAATCATCGCGGGCCGAGTTAGGTTGTCTCTGGTCTCGCCGCCATCACACGACGATGAGTTTAGGGACTAAAGGTCGGATCGGTCGACCAATCAAGGCTGCCTAGAGGTCTGACCTCACCAATTGCAAAGACCTCCCAGACCAGACGGTCCGGAAGGCCGGCCACCAGAGAGCACTCTCTACCGATTGCCCTTGGCCCGATTGTGGGTCTTGCAGAGCATCTGGCAGTTTTTGATTAAGGTAGCACCACCCTTACTCCACGCCGCCACGTGGTCGGCATCCATCTCGCCGAAGCCCCAGACCTTACCCTTGGCGGCGTCGTGTCCAACGGCACACAGCGGACAGTTTGACTCGTCCTTTTCCTTGGCCTTGGCGGTCTGTATCGCGTAGACCGACTTCTTGGTCGCCTCGTCGAAGACCCTGACGTCAAGCAGTTTTGTGTCGACCGACCCGCCGAGGACGTACTCGAAGACGCCCCGGCGGTTCTTCACATACGGATCGGCATAGAGCCGGTGCATCTCGGCCGACACCGCGGCCGGATCATACGACTTTTTGTGGTACTCCTCGTAGAGCCGTCCCCACTCAAGGCCGCGCATCTCGCCCTCGACGTCGGTGAACACGCCGGAGACCCAGTCGATCACGGTGCCGAAGTACCTCTTCAGCTCGGCGATGTCCCGGTCGAAGCGGTGACGGCTCATGTAGCCGCCGACGTCGCCCCGGCTCACCCAGTCCAGCGCGCACTCCAGAAAGTCCGCCGGTTGGCGCTGCCGGACACGTACGCGCTCCACTTCTGGACGTTGGCGTTCTGGCTGTCGCTAAACTCCTCCTTGGCGAGCGTCACGAACGGCCCGGAATACACCGCGTTCAAAAGCTCCTGGCTGTTGAGCGGGACGCCGGCGATGTTGATCGTCCTGAACCATTCCTTGATCTCGCTCTCCGTCCCCTCGCACTCGTAGACGAGGAGTCTAGTCCCCATGATCCGGTCCCGCTTGTCCTTCGCCAGGCCGCTGAAGTTCTGCGGCAGCCCGTTCTCGTCCCGGATGGCGAACTTCTCGGTCACGAACCGCCCGAGGCTGGTGATGCGCTGCTGCCCGTCCAGGACCTCTAGGCCCTTTTCAGAGACCCGGTTGAAGTAGATCAGCCCGATCGGGTAGCCCTTGAGGACCGACTCGACCACGGCCATCTCCCGCTTGCCGCCGTCCGAGGCGTAGATGTAGTTCCGCTGGTACTCCGGCTGGACGGTCAGCCGGCCGGACAGGCCAAACAGGCCCTTGCCCTCGAGTTCGCTGTAGACGAACCCCTCGCAGATGTCCTTGACGGTGAGGTCGGTTTTTAGGGTCGTTTTCATGGCAGGAAGCTTATTCCGCAATTAGGTTCTTGATGATCTTGATCATTGTCTCCTTCTCCTTCGGGTCGCTCTCGGCGACCAGCAGGGACAGTGCGGCCAGGCCGTTGTCGTTGATCTTACGCCCGCCGGACTTCTTGAACAGATGGTTCGACCGGTCCAGAAAGTAGACGAACAGGAAGGCCGCCGAACGCTTGTTGCCGTCGATGAACGGATGGTCCTTGACGGTCAGGTAGAGCAGGTGCGCCGCCTTGTCCTCGACGGTCGGATACAGTTCCTTCTTGCCGAACGTCTGGTACAGCCCGACGACGATGCCCTCGAGGGCCCGGCCCCTTTCCGAACCGAACAGGTCACCAGCCTCTTTCTTGGCGACCAGTCCCTTCTTTAGCTCGCGGATGATTCTGACGCAGTCCTCATACCGCAGAACCGACTTGGACTTCGTGCCCTTCACCTCATCCAACCTTCTCTTGTCGTATTTCCCCAGCAGGGACAGCGTCTTGGAGTAGTCGGCCAGCAGGTTCAGCACCTCCGCCTCCTGCCCCTTCAGCGATTCCCTGCCGGACTGCCTCTGCAGGAACAGCACCGCCTCCTGCAGTTCGCCGAACCTGCTTTTCGCCTCCAGCAGCCGCCACTCGTTGATGGCATATCCGCGGACCAGATACTGTCTCAGCACCCTCGTCGCCCAGATGCGAAATTGGGTGGCCTTTCGAGAGTTGACCCGATAGCCGACCGAGATGATTGCGTCCAAATTGTAGAACTTTACGTTCTTGGTCTGCATTTTTCCCCGGATCGCGCCGTGTCTGGTGGTGTGTTCCAAAACGGAACTAACCACTTCTGCTTCAAGTTCACCACTCTTAAAGATGTTGCTCAGGTGCTTGGTAATGGCCGGCCGCTGCGTTCCGAAAAGCAAGGCAATCTGATTTTGCGTCAGCCAGACATCTTCTTTCTCAAAACGAACCTTCAACTCCACCTCGTCATGCGAAGTTTTGTAGATGATAATTTGGTTGTTTTGAGTTCGTTTGTTCATGCGACCACCTTATGTATTGTTTTACTGTGTTTTCGTTAATGAGATGGGGCTAGATCAATTGATTTTAGCCTATCGGAAAAATGTTTTGCTAAAGAGAAAACATTAAATAATGTTATAAAATCATTAAAAACTTTTTTGCCATGTAAACTTCTGCTTATTTTTAGGCCGTCCCATTCAAAAATTTCACCCTCTGCAACTTTCCACTCACCTTTTTCATCTTTTAGATTAAATTTGTTGTGGTGAGCAGCTCCATTTCTAATAAATTTAAGAAAAATAAATTGATCTTCGTTACTTAAAACATTGTTATATGGCGAAGAAAGAAGATAGTCATAGGTCAAAACTGCCATTGCTTTACCCAAAAAAACCATTTGGCCAGATAAATCTAGCCTTGAAATAAATTTGCGATCATGAATTTCTATTTTTAAATTCATTGACTGATTAACTTTTTCGAGTATCTCATTAAAAATTTCGTAACCATCATTTATAGAATTTTTTGTCTTAATAAGAGATTGCATTTCGGGATCAGACAACATTCTTACTGAGAGAAGAAAAAGAAAAAACATGTTTTCTATATCTTTTAGAGCCGGATGAAAATTTATATTTTTCACATCCCCCTCTTTCCATGTATTGCTCACCATAGAAAATACACTACATCAATTATTTTTTACTTCTTATGCCTAATTAAAATTCTAAAATACGGACATTTTCCATCCTTTAGTCGCAAGTCTTTATCGTCGTTACCGTGTCTAAATTTTAGAATATCAAACTGACTGGGATTGTATTTGTCCAAAAAGCTGATCGGCACGCCCATCACGCCGTCGTGGTCGCTGGGGATTGAGTCGGTGAACGGCACCTCGATGGCGTCGTAGTTGTCGTACCGGTCGTACGCCTTCCTGTTCCTGATCTCCTTGTGCTTGCTGTACTTCAGGTTCTCCTCCATCGTCATGAGCGGCAGCGGCTGATGGCGACGCCCATGGTCGAGGTTGGTGAACCAGCAGACATTACGGAACTTTACCAGACCAGTTTTCTCATCATAGACACCCGACGAGAAATCACGCGCGTTTGGTGTATAGAAGTAAGCGTTCCCCGCGTGAAAACCATTTCCCAACCACATCTTGTTTTCCTTTATCAACGGGAAGATTTCCTTGTAGGTGATCGCGTTCATGTTGCCGATGATCACGAACCTCTTGCCGTGGTCGACCAGCTGCCGGACGTACTCGCGGAACAGGCTGAACGGCGGGTTGGTCACCACGACGTCGGACCGCTTCAGGAGGTCGACGCACTCGTCGCTCCGGAACTCGCCGTCGCCCGCAAGCGGCGCCCACTCGTTGTGCCGGTTCGCCTTCAGCTGCTGGGCCACGTCCTTCAGAGTGAACTCGCCGTCGCCGTCCACGTCGCCCACGTCGCTCACGATGAACTTGTTGGCGGTCACCTTTGGCCGGCCCTTCGGACCCGCAAGCGTCTTGTCGTCGCCGAACAGGCCCAACTGGGTGTTGGCCACCGGCGAGGGTCTATAGCTGGTGGTGATGAGCTGCCTGAGTCCCAGCTTCCTGAAGCTGAGCACGAAATAGCGGAAGAAGTTGCTCTCGAACGGATCGTCGCAGTTGCAGTACACGATTTTGCCGCGAAAGGCGTCGGAGTCGTATTCCAGGTAGGCCTCGATCTCCTTCTGGATGTCGCTGTACTGGGTATAGAACTCGTCGTTCTTGGCCCGCTTGGCGTTGGTAAGATTTTGGTTGGCCATAATTCTGCCTCAGAGATTCGCCGCTCGTGACGTCGCGGCGGTGCGATATTACAACACCGTAAACCGAGATACAACTGCCGAAAGGATCGTAATCAGACGAAGATATGTCTGCCGAAGGTAAAGGTTGGGTCGAAAATCGATCGTGGGTCCGAGATCAGGTCCGGGACGACGGGTGGAATTCGCAGAGACGATTTATGAGTTGGCAGGGCAGTGGGTGAAGCGAAAGTAGCCCTCAAAACTCGTACTCCTTCCCCTCCATAGCCACGTCCACCTGCCCGGCCTCGCCGGTCTGTCTAACGCCCTCGGCCAGCGACTCAGCCGCCTCCGGCTCGCCGTGATTCAAAAAAACGTGTCCTGGAGTCCGTCCCGAGGACTTCAACCAGTGCAGCAACTTGTCGCGGTCGCCATGGGCCGAAAACGATTCGATCTGCCGCATTTCGGCCCGAACCGGAACCGTGTGTCCGTCAATCATCACCGCTTCCGCCCCGTCGACGATCTGCCGCCCGATCGTCCCCTGCCCCTGGAAACCGATGACCAGCAGCAGATTGTTCGAGTCCTGAAGGTAACGTCCGAGGTGACGCATGATCCGACCGTCGCTCATCATGCCACTGCCGGCGATTATCACTTTGGGGGACTTGACCTTGTCGATAGCCAACGAATTGCGGTAATTGTGCGTAATCTTCAGTCCGGGAAAGCTGAAGAAGTCGTCGCCCATGGCGCGCAAGACCTTGGCCTGTTCGTCGAAACATTCGGGATGCGACTTGAAGATCGGCAACAGGGACGTGGCCAACGGACTGTCGAGGAAGATCGGCATCTTGGGAACCGCTCCGCCCTCCACCAAGCCATTGAGTTCGTAAAGTATCTCCTGCGTCCTCTCGAGCGAGAAGGCCGGGATCATCAGCACTGCCTTTCGTTCCGCCGTCTGGATCAGGGCCCGACGCAGCAGATCCTCACGTCCGGCCTCGCTGCCGTCGTGGGTCCGGTTGCCGTAGGTCGACTCAAGAATTACGGCATCGGCCTCGGCCATCGGTTCGGTATCGCGCAATATCGGAACACGGTCGTTGCCGATGTCACCAGAACCGACCAAAGTCAGTCCGTCGACCCGCATCTCGACGAAGGCCGAACCCAAGACATGTCCAGCGTCGCGAAAGACAACATCGAAACCCGGCGCCACCCGAACACTCTCGCCATAATTCGCCCCCCTCAACAATCTGTAGGTTGCATCGATCTCCTCCTGTCCGAACAGCGGCTCGATGCCGGCCTCGGTATCCTCGTCGCGGACCTTAGCCTCGTCCTCCCACATGATATGGGAAATCTCCCTGGTCGGTTCGGTGGCGAAAACCGGACCGCCATAGCCGTCCTTGACCAACCTAGGCAGAAGACCTATGTGATCCAAGTGGGCGTGGGTCACGATGACCGCGTCGATCGACTTGGGATCGAAGGCCCAAGGCGCCCGATTACGCAGGTCGGACCCCTCACCCTGAATCAGGCCGCAGTCGAGCAGTATGCGCCGGCCACCGGCCTCGATCAGCGTCTTGGAGCCGGTCACCTCGCCGGCCGCACCGTAAAAAGTAAGTTTCATGTTTTTCCGTATCAGATTTCTACCCAGATAACTCCCCAATCGGTCTATTCTGAAGCGAACCACCCCAGACCGAAATGTCCGTCACCAACGAACTCCATGTCCCAAAAAGCGCAGCAGATCATGACGTATCCCGTTCTCGCGGCAAATATCCTGATAGACGTAATAGCTTCGTCGCGGTTGACGCTGTTGATTCCTGAAATCGACGGCGACCAGACCGAACTTCCCGTCGTAGCCCTTCTCCCACTCGAAGTTGTCCAGGAGCGACCAATGATAGTAGCCGCGCACGTCCACCCCGGCCTTTATGGCGTGGTAGATCTCCTTGACCATGGACACGAGCGCCCGCGGACGCTTGCCGTCGTCGGCGCTGGCGATGCCGTTCTCGGTCACGTAGACCGGCAGCCCATAGCGACTCATCGACATCAGCGTGTCGAACATGCCGTCGGGGTTGATCTCCCAGCCCAGATCGCTGACCTCGCGATTTTCGGTGTGCACCTCGTGGAAGAACGACGAAATCTTGGTCGGCCGATACCTGATGCGGTAATGAAAGTAGTAGTTGACGCCGATGAAGTCGTGCTTGCCTCTGGTCCAGATGAAGAACTGATGGTTGAACAGCCGGTCCGCCAGACGAATGAAGACGCTGTCCAGCTCGGAATAGCGGCGGTACGGCTCGTAGGTGACCACGTTCTTTGCGATTCCGACCCGAGCCCGATAGCCATCCCGGTCCAGCTGTCGGTGCAGCCGGTCGTAGGACGCGCGATGGGCCCGCACCAGTCGGCTAAAAACACGCAGTACCCGCCAGATGCCCTTCTTGCCGGGCGGCCATACGCCGGTTCCGTACGACTGTCCGAGATAGATCATCGGCTCGTTGATGGTCACCCACAAGTCGATCAAGTCGCCGAGCTCTTCCGCCATCTTCTCCGAATAGCGCGCAAACCTCGACACTGCTCCCGACCACTCCCAGCCGCCGCGGTCGGCGAACCACTGCGGCAGGGTGAAGTGCCACAGCGTAACCATGGGGGAGAGTCCCCTTTTCCGAAGCGCCTCCAGCACGCGACGGTAGTGCAGGATCGCCTCCTGGTCGAATCGACCGTCCTCCGGCTCGATGCGGGCCCATTCGATCGACAGCCGATGAGCATTGTTGCCAAGTTCCGCCGCCAAGTCGAAATCCTCCTCGTATCGATTAAACTGATCGCAGGCCTGACCTGACACCTGACCTCTGAGCACGTGGCCGGCCTGCTCCCAACGGCACCAGTCGCAGTTGACGTTGCCACCCTCCACCTGATGGGCGGCAGTGGCCGTCCCCCAAAGAAACCCATCGGGGAACTTTCTGGTCTCATGGATGTGCGGGCTGGCCTGAGGCAATTCGGACAGCTGATCGTCCGCGACCGAAGCCGGATCGACCGAAATCAAATCCTCTTTTGTCTCGTCCGTCATCGGCATAGTGGGTAAAGGGGTTACATCAACGGTTCGTTGGTCTCCTCCAGATCCTCACCCTCATAGAGGTCTGGCTCTTCTTCCTTGCTGACCGCTCCAGCCTCTTCCGGCGTCACCTCCCCGCCCAGAACGTCTTCGACCGTCGGCATCGAAATCTCGCACCAGCGGTCGAACCCGCCGGCCAGAAACTCGACCTTCTCGTAGCCCAGTTCTGCCAGGTCATCGTGGATGGTCTCTATTTCGGACTCCAAAGTCGGTCCGACCACTACGATCACGTGACGCTTCCTGTCAGGCACGACGTTAACGACATTGGCGGTCAGCTCGCGCCGCGGCACGTTCTTGGATCCCTCGATGTGCCCGGCGTCGTACTCCAACGGATCGCGCAGATCCAGGACCACATGCTCTGTGGGCTGAGGCTGTTTCTTGATCGTAAGCAGGTGCTCACAGGTGATGTGTGAAATGGCGTTCTTTTCCATAAAAATGGTGGCTAAGTGAGCTAAGTCTAGCATATTACCGCGAAACCGGACTGCACGAACTAGATCCGTATCCACATGCCAAGAAATGGTCGAACGGCTCCTTTTCTGCGCTAAAAGCTTGAAACCGAAGTCGTGAACCGCAAATCCTCATGCATTCCTGAAAAAATCACCCTCGACTAGACTGATCGCCTCCAGCGTACTGCCGTCGGTCACCTTACCTCTCGCCTCTTCCGAAGAATGCCATCCGAACTCGGAGAATTCGGTGTACATTCTGGACGAATCGGGGCGAAAGTTCCTCTCGTCGACGCTGACGAAGAACCAGATGTCATAATGCATACGGCACGTCTGCGTTGGCCGGTTGCTTATCTCCGTAACGGTCAGGAGCCGCGGTCTCCCGACAGTCGAGACGGCCGTGTCCGGACCCCATTCCTCCATGATCTCCCTTCTTAAGGCCTCCTCGGGCAGCTCTCCCCTATCCATATGCCCTCCGTTGAACAGCCAAAGGCCCGACTTCCTATGCAGACCGATGAACACCCGCCCGGACTTGGGATCGTAGGCGGCGAAGTAGACACAAAAATGGGATTCCGGGTTCTCGTCCCTCGTAGGCCGGCCCTCCGTCAGACGGCGAGCGAAGGCGGTCTCATTTCCCTTCCCGTAGGCACAGACGCCGTCAGTTCCCGCATCCTGAGCGCGAACGGATCTTCTCGTGTACTTTCTTTGGTCATGTTTTTCCTCCGTTACTGCTGTCTTGACAGCAAGACACTAAATTACGAGGTATTCCAGTCCGACAGTCAACGCTAGATCAACCGCCCATACAGGAAAGCCGAAACGGCACGGCAGACGAGGTCATCAGGTTCGACCGTCCGACAGGGCTTTCCTGCGAAGGAACCATTTGTAGATCTCAACGGCAAAGAAGACCGAACTGGATACGACGACAATGGCCGCCCAATCGACTAAGCCCAATGGCACGGTCCGGAAGATGCGCTGCAGCGGCGGCAGGTACAGCACGGCGACTTGCATCAGCATCGACGCGACCACAGCCAAAAAGACATAGCCGTTCGACAGGAACCCCAGCCTAAAGATGGATGTCCTGATCGACCGCATACTGAAGACGTTACATAGCTGGAAGACGACCATGGAGGTAAAAGCGACCGTCCGAGCATAGGACAAGTCACCCGACCGCAGGGCCCAGCTGAACAGCCCCAGCGTGCCCAGACACATCAGAGCGGCGGTGATCACGGTCAGGAACAGAACCCGACGGGTCAGGATCGGCGCCTCGCGACTGTGCGGCGATCGGTCGAGCACGTCCTTGGCCCGTCGTTCAGTGGCCAGGGCCACGCCAGGCAGTCCGTCGGTGACCAGATTCATCCAGAGTATCTGCGCCGGCAGCAGCGGCAACGGAAAATGAGCGATCAAGCTGACCAGCACGGTCACTGCCTCCCCGATATTGGTCATGAACAGGTAGCCGACCGTCTGCTTCACGTTGCGAAAAATTATACGGCCCTCCTCGACGGCACTTACGATAGAAATAAAGTTGTCGTCGGCTAAGACCATGTCCGACACCCCCTTGGACACGTCGGTGCCGCCGATGCCCATGGAAACGCCGATCGACGCGCGCTTGAGGGCCGGAGCGTCATTGACCCCGTCGCCGGTCATGGCCACCACGTGTCCCGCCAGCTCCAGCCGTTCGACGATCCTCAACTTGGTCTCCGGCGAGACGCGGGCGAACACGGACGCACTGCCCAAAACCAAATCGAACTGGTCATCTGACATGGTCGCCACTTCCTGATCGGTGAACACTCCGCGCGGACCTCCGACGGAACAGTCCCCGTCGATGATTCCCACCTGACGGGCGATGGCCAGGGCCGTGGCCTTGTGGTCGCCGGTGGCCATCATGACCCGCACTCCGGCCCGTCGGCACTTGGCGATCGCCTCGGCCACGCCGACCCGAGGCGGATCGACCATCCCCACCAATCCCAGCAGCTCCAGTCCGTATACGTCGGCGTCGCCGATGGATGACGGCTCATCCGCGGAAACCGCCCGGCAGGCGACGGCCAAGACGCGCATGGCCCGCTCGCCCAACCGGTCGACGGCCGCGTCCAGATCATCCTCCGCCTCGGCCAACGACAGCGGACCCCCATCACTGCCGACGCTGACGCTCCTGGACCTGAGCGTCTCAAAGGCCCCGACGACGAACAGCTGACGTTTCCTCACCCCGTCCAGACTGCGGCTCTCGACCAGACGGGCCTGATAGCGGCGCGTCGAGCTGAACGGAATCTCGTCGACCAGCTTAAATTCGGCCAGCAGCTCCTGCCGATCGAATCCGGCCTTGGCGCCCATCACGACCAGTGCGGCCTCTGTCGGATCGCCGATGACGTCGGGACGTCCGTCCTTGACGGTCAGGAACGCATGGTTGCAGGTCACTCCCGCCTTCAGCAGCCGATTCAGGGTCGGCATTTCGGCCGGATGGACCTTCCTGCCGCCGATCATGAAGGCGCCCTCCGGCTTCCAGCCCTCGCCGGTCACAGACCAGTCACGTCCGTCGACATGCAGCTGACGGACGGTCATCTTGTTCTCGGTCAGCGTCCCGGTCTTGTCCGTACAGATCACGTCCGTCACCCCCAAGGTCTCGACCGAAGGTACGTGACGGATGATGGCATTGCGCTTGGCCATCCTCTGTACGCCGATCGCCAGCACCACGGCCAGCACGGCCGGCAGCCCTTCCGGAATGATCGACACCACCAACGCCACAGAGAAGAAGAACATCTCCTGGAGGGAGAAGCCATCCAGCCAACCGAACATAAACACCACGCCGGCCAAGACGACCGAGGCCAGTCCCAGCTTCTGGCCCAGCCGATCGATCCTCTTTTGAAGAGGAGACGGTTCTTCCCTGATGGACGACAGTGAAACGGCGATGCCTCCGAAGGCGGTCCGCGTGCCGGTAGCCGTCACCACCGCCCGAACCGTTCCGGCCACGACGGACGTACCCATCCAAACCATGTCGGTCATGTCCGACCGACCGACCGCGGCACCGACCGACTCCGGCCCCTTGCGTACCGAACCGGATTCGCCGGTCAGCGACGACTCGTCGGTCCGGAGATCCTTCGACGAGACCAGTCGACCGTCGGCCGGAATGCGATCTCCTTCCTGGAGCAGGAGTATGTCTCCGGGAACTATCTCGGCCGAACGCAGACGGCAGACGTTCCCGTCGCGCAGCACGGTCGACTCCGGAACTATCATGGCCTGCAGCTGCTCGATCGCCACCTCGGCCTTGCGTTCCTGCCAGAACCCGAATACCGCGTTGACCAGCACGGCCAGCAGGATTCCGTAGGCGTCGTTGCGCTGCCCGGACAGAAAGGAAATGACCGTCGCCGCCAACAGTATGTAGATCAGCCGATTGTTGAACTGACCGAAAAAGAGCAGCAGTGGGCTGCGCTTCTTGGGCTTGGGCAACTCGTTGGGTCCGCACTCCGCCAGTCGCAACGCCGCTTCCTCAAGAGTCAGGCCGTGAACGGGATCGACCGAGAGCTGACTGACCACTTCGTCGGCCGGCTGAGCATGAGGGTCTTTGACGGAAAAGTCAGACATGTTCTACGGATTCAGAAAAACAGGTGAACCGTAAAGGCCACGTAGATGACCACGAACCCGATCCCCTGCCAGCGCTCCAGCACGTGGCGTCTACCAAGAAACATGAAGGTAAACAGCATCAAAGTCAGCATGACCAACACCCCGACGTCGACGAACGACTCGCCCTGAAACGGCAGGGGTCGGATAGCCGAACTCAATCCGAGGACCAAAAAGATATTGAGAATGTTCGATCCGACGATATTGCCGACGGACAGGTCCGGCTGTTTTCGGTAGGCGGCGACCAAGGACGTAACCAACTCCGGCAACGACGTCCCGATGGCCACGATAGTCAGACCGATGACCCGCTCGGAGAGTCCGGCCGCAGCGGCGATGCCCACGGCACCGTCGACGGCCAGCTTTCCGCCGACGACCAAAAGGCCGATGCCGACGACCACGAAAAAGACCAATCTCGCCGAAGAAGACGAGGAACCGTCGATGACCGGAGAGTTGCCGCTCCGCACCATTCCCAGAATGTAATAGAAAAAGATGACGGCGAAGGCCAGCAGAATTAAACCGTCGCTGCGGCTGATGACGTTCGAGACCATCCCGTTCAGGACAACGTCGCTGGACATGATGGCCACCAAGGCAACTGCCATCAATGCGAACGGAATCTCCTTCCAGACGGTCGAACGCTGAACATGGAGCGGATAGGGCGCCGCCGACAGTCCGAGAATCAGGGCGATGTTGGCGATATTGCTGCCAACAATGTTGCCGATGGCGATGTCCGACACCCCAGTCAGAGCCGCATAGACGTTGACCACCAGTTCCGGCATGGACGTACCCAGAGCGACCACGGTCAGTCCGACAACCAAGGTCGAGATGCCCAACTTTCCGGCCAGCGACGAGGCGCCGGAAACCAACATGTCTGCACCCTTGACCAGCAGGACGAACCCGATGACGACCAGGAATATAAAGAGGAGGAGTTCCATAAATGCGCTCAAGGTAAAGACGATCAGAAACGGACGATGCCTACGGCTGGAGTTACTTGCCGGAACCGTCGACCAGCCGACTTGTCTCCTCGGACTTGCTGAAGACGAAGACGTAGAGGATCTCCAGAATTATGGTATTGGTCAGGAGCAAGGCGATGAACCACCCCTTGGACCCGTTTCGGGCCGCCTTCCAGAGGGCGACACCGTTCAGAATCACGATACCCGCGACCAGAACGATCATGGCAAAAATGAACGGAATGGCGAAAAGCAGGTTAGTGGCCATGGTGGGCATTTCTATAATATTTTCTTCCATAAAACGTAATTTACTTTCCTGACTTGGAAACGGGAATTAAAAGTCATGGGGAGGGCCGCAACCGCTCAAGTGCCACTCACAAATCAAGTCAATCCTTATTCTAAGCTTTATGCGTCTTTTTGCCCATTTTTTCGACGGTTCGAGACGACACGACGAGACGATACGGACGAGCGGCCCAATCGCCAGCGTAGTCGACACCGATGCGGGGCAGACGCTGTGTCTCCGCGTCAGGTACCGCTGGACCGGCCTCGATCCAGAGTCCGACGTGCCGGTTGGCAACCAAGGAATCGAATCGCCGGTCGATACCCAGCTGTCTGGTCAGGCGAGCCGGACCGGAGATGTCCTCAAGTCCCCTGATCAGCACCGCAGCCGGATAGCCGACCGGACCGGTCACTACGTTCAGCATCCAATGCATGCCATAACAAAGGTAGACGTACCAATGTCCGGGAGGACCGAACATAGGCGCGTTCCTCTCGGTCGGACCGCGGGAAGCATGGGAAGCGAGATCGTCCGGGCCGTCGTAGGCCTCGACTTCGACGATGGCCTGCCGGCGGATCCGGCCGGTCGCGTCGCGGATCGCCAGCCGCGCACCCAAAAGCTCCCGTGCGACGTCGAGCGTCGGTCGGTCAAAAAAGCTTTGGGGGAACGGCCGTACATTCATTGAAAAACGCGATTTACCTACCGAAGACGTGACCCGACAGTGCCTGTCCTGCCTAGGATCAAACCGCCCTGACCGAAACGGACAGGGCGATCGACGACTGTTCGGACTTTTTGCCTACAGACAAGATCACTGACTCATCACCTGACCAAAGACCCTAATCACGACATCGACCAAGGAACGAGGATTGACCACTGACTTCTGATAAAAATCAGAATCCACTATTCTGGTCCACTCGGAGCCGTAAATCTGAACGGACTGAGAGTCGCCTATCGCGATGAAATAGTTTTCCTCATAAGTTCCGGTCGTATCGTTACGGCTAGTCAAGATGCAGGCCGTCTTGTCTCCTACAGAAATCAGCCTTGTGCCTACGCTGCCGCAAGTCTTAGTCACGAGATCGAACACGTTGCCGACACCCAGCTGTTCCAGTTCGTCCCGTCCAAAAGTCTCGACCTTCACCCGCCAGACCTTGTCCGGTCCATCCCCGTTATCTACGACCTGTTCGACAAAACGGCCCCCTGACTCGTCAACCTGCACATCAGATCTCATGGTCCAGATCGGATCGCTGACGATGGCCGAAAGTGCGGCGTCGATCTGCTGACTGGTCAACGGACCGACAACCGGAATCTCTTCTTCCTGTTCCTCCTGCATCGGAATGATTGAATCGACGAACGGTTCTTCAGACTCTACCTCTGCATTTACCTTACTCAACTCCAGCAGATGCAACCTACCTTCCAGAGCCTCAAACCGCCTATCGATCAACAAAAGCGCCGAGCTAAACGAAACGACGACTGCCAGCAGAAAGGTAATCAGACTGGCGACTAAAATTCTTTTCATATTGAAAAGAATGATCAGGCTAAATTGTTTTTGTACTTTGAGGACGACGGCCGAACACTCGAATAAGACTCATATTAGCAACAAACGTCTGAATCAGACAGACGGTTGCATCGGACCAAGGCCTGCGGCACAGTCCGTATTGTGCGGCCTGACGGTGCTGGATCGAAGATGAACTTCACACGCATCCGAACCTTGATCAACTTGTGATATAATCACAGGCATGACGAGACCAAAAAAGAAATCAGCAATCACGCTGCCGCAGAGGAGCATGCAGGTGGTGGAAAACAAGGGCGGGATCACCTGGGTCAACGTCTTTCGCCCCACCACCAGCGCGATGCAGTCACTGCAGAAGCGCTTTCCATTCTTGTTGGACATCGACCTTCAGGATTGCCTGCCGCCATTCCAACGTCCCAAGCTGCTGGAGCGTAAGGACTACCTGTTCATGGTCCTGATTTTTCCGGTCTACGACAGCCGAACCCGTACGATCATGCCGGTCGAGGTGGACTTCTTCGTCGGCCCGGACTTCGTCGTGACCAGCCAGGCAGAAAAGATGCCGCAACTCACGAAGCTGGCCGAGGAGTGCCTGAACGGAGACAAGACTGCCCTGAACCACCTGGGACGGACCTCGCCGGAGCTGCTCTTCCACCTGACGCACGAGCTGATGATCTCGGTCTTTCCGCTGCTGACTCAGCTGTCAAACGACATCCTGCTGGCCGAACGCGAAATCTTCAACGAGTACGGACACGAGACGGCCCGGAAGATCCTGCGCATCAAAAGCAACATCGTCCAGTGCCGACAGTCCATGCAGGGACACAAGACGGTTCTCCGCAAGTTCATCGACCGATCCGGAAAGCTGCTCGACCTGCGCGGTATGGACCTGCGTTTCGACGACCTGATCGGCCATACCAAGGAAATCTGGGACTACCTGGAGAACGACAAGGATACTATCGAGGCAGTCTACGATTCGCATACCTCGCTGATCACGCACAACGCCAGCCAGGCCTCACAGCGCCTGGCGGCCCTGGCGCTCATCATATTTCCGACCACTCTGGTCGCCGCGATCTTCTCCATGGACGTCGACTCCATGCCGATCCGGGGCCATCAGTACGACTTCTGGATCATGCTCGGTTTCGTTCTGACCACAATGGCCGGAACGTTCACTTTCCTGAAGTGGAAACGTTGGCTCTAACAAGAGCCGAATTATAGACAAGAAAAGACGAAAGCCCGCATTCTCGACGCGGGCTTTTGGTTACGGTCCGATGTACTGACTACTTCCTCTTGATGACCGGACCGTCGGAAGTGTCCTCGATCTCGTAGCCCCTGTCGAGCAGTTCGAGACGGATGCGATCGGCCTCAGAAAAGGCCTTCTCCTTTCTGGCCTGTTCGCGCTTCTCGACCAGCGCTTTGACGCTAGACGAAACGTCATCATCGCCGACCGTTCGGCCGAAGGTGAATCCCAACAGCTGACCTACCGTCTTCATCAGCCGGTCGGCGTCGGAACGCTCACTGACAGTGAGTTCGTCTTTAGCCATCCGTTCGTTGGCCTCGCGCACGTAGTCGAACAGCACCGCCAGGGCGTTCGGGACGTTCAGGTCATCGTTCAATGCGGCGACGAACCCCTTCCTGGCCGCGACCGCCGGGTTGACACGCACGCCCTTCCCATTTCCCGAATGACGGTTCAGCGTATCGGCGAAGCTGTCCAGTCGGTCTAAGGTCGCCGTAGCCGAATCCAAACCATGCATGGTGAAGTTCAGTGTCTGACGATAGTGCGATGACAACAACAGATAGCGGACTGCCCTAGCCGAAAACCCCTTCTCCAGCAGGTCGTCCAGCGTAAAAAATTTGCCCTTGGACTTAGACATCTTCTCCCCGTCGACCAGCAGATGAGTCACATGCAGCCAATAGCGGGAAAACTCATGTCCAGTCGCACACTCCGACTGGGCGATCTCACATTCGTGATGGGGAAACTTGTTATCCTCACCTCCGGCATGAACGTCGATGGTCTCGCCCAGGTACTTGATGGCCATGGCCGAACACTCAATGTGCCAACCCGGATAACCGCTGCCCCATGGCGCCTCCCACTGCATCAAGTGCTTGGGATTGTGTATCCAGAGGGAGAAGTCGGCCGGATGCCGCTTCTCGTCCCGGACCTCGATCCTGGCTCCCGGATTCAGGTCGTCCAACCTGTTGCCCGACAGCTTGCCGTAGTCGGGAAAGGTCGAGACGTCAAAATAGACGCTCGTTCCGCCGTCGCCGTGCCTGACTTTGTAGGCATGGCCCCTGTCGAGCAGACGGCCGATCAGCCGGATCATTTCGGTGACGTGCTCGCTGGCCTTCGGATAGACGTCGGCGCGCCGAAAGTTCAGCCGATCAATATCACGGAAGAACTGGCGAGCATAGAACTCCGCCACCTCCTGCGGCGACTGGCCGCTTTCCTTGGCTGAGACCTCCATCTTGTCCTCGCCCTCGTCGGCGTCAGCCATCATGTGCCCGACATCGGTGATGTTCATCACCTGCGTCACCTCCAGCTTGGAGAACTCGAAAAGACGCCGCAGCAGATCATAGAAAAGGAAGGTCCTTAGATTCCCGATGTGCACGCTGCTGTAGACAGTCGGTCCGCAGCCGTAGAACGTGACCTTGCCCTTACGTAACGGACGGAAGGCACGCTTCTTCTTGGTGTAGGAGTCGAAAAGTTTAAGCATAGTTGGTTCAGGGTGAACGAAGTCATGCTAACACCTTGATTGTCGGCGGGAAAGACCTGTCGGATCGTCTTTTTCCAAAAAATAAGGCTAAAACGATTCAAAAAATGAATTTTAAGGCGAAAAATAACACTCCCCTGACTCATGCCCGTGATTCTGCGAAAAAAAAGGTCTCAGGCTAACCCGAGACCTTACAGTCCTTCATTTCCTTTCTACTCTAGAGGCATCTCGACGTCTCCGTACCTGAAGACTTGTTTCCCGTCCTGACCAACAGTCACGGAAATCATCTGTGTCTCGCCGATCAACAATCCACCCAATTCCCTGAACGCATCGACAGTAACCTCACCGCCGTTGGCGAGAAAAACCGCCAGAGCATCCAAGGTCAGACTGTGACCGACCGCCCCGATAAGTAAGGGCCGACCGTCAGGAAAACATTGGCTCGCAAGCCGCCGCAGTCTCCCTATTCCGTGAAGCTGCATCTCGGCGACCTTGTTCGGATCGGGACCCATGAGTTTCGAATCTCGGTTCCAGTTCTCGAACCAGTCTTCGACATCACCGCCGGTCCGCTTCAGCCAATCGTTCCAGTACGGCGTCGATTCTCCGTCTCTAGTCTGAAAGGAACCGCGATAGGAAAGCTCCTTGGTGAACAAAGGCAGATCCACGACCAGCTTTTTGCCCGGATTGGACGCAGCCAATTCAAGCAGGTACTCCCTCATTCCGATCGCACTGGAAATCCCCGATATGTCGCTGGGCAGCACAACTACGACATCGTGCCGTCCCAATTCCTCAAGGAGCCGCCTGATCTCATCGCCGTAAGCCAAGGCAGTCGAGGCGGTTCGTCTGATGTCCGAGCTGCCGCCGAGAAACATGACGGTCTCTTCCTCTGCTCTGTCCAACAGGGCCAGGATGTCCTTGGCCCTCTCCCCCGCCAGCTCGACGCCACTCTCGGAGATACCGACAAACTCCGATGACTCTCGGTCTTCATCAGTCAGTCTCTTTGAATGTCTCGTGAGAAAAAAGTCTCATTCGTTTCTTTCCATAAAGAAAGTCCTCCTTGAAGGAAGGACTATCACATTACCGAGCTAAGGTCAAGCCTTCAGTACCATCATGCTGGCGACTGGCGCCACGATCCAGGCGAACTTAGCCCAGTCGGAGGCGAAAATCGTCCGGGTGATCGGCGCCAGATGTCCGACTGCATCCGGCGGCAGGAACGACAGTGTAATGCTGACCAGCAGTCCGACGTGGAAAATAGAAAACAGGAAAACCTGGAACCAGGAACCGTTGGCCATGTTGCCGAAGGTGCGCATCAATGCCGAACGCGACAGCAGAAAGAACAGCAGGACGAACAGTCCGAGAAAAGACGTGACCTTAAGTACGAAAAGGTTGCCGACCAGGACATTGGCCGAACCGCCGGCCGAACTTACGACCGGAATGTTCGACACCACCGCCAGTGCCATGTAGATAGAGACCAAAATGACGATGATGCGGTCGCGTCCAAGGGACATGCCGTAGAGAAACACCGTCACAATAAAGAAGATGACGATGAAAAGGTCCCAGGTCGGTGTCGCCCAATCGACCGACGATACGTATCCGACCAATCCGTCGACTGCCTTGACCAGTCCCGGTCCCGGTCCGGTCTCGACTGCTGCCGCCGCCGCTGCCAGCAAGAACATTATTGAAATGGCGGCCGAAGCCGCGATTATTCCTCCTTAAAGTGCCTTCAGTATAACACGGGCTGCACCCAACGTCGTTCGGATATCCACAATGAAAAGTCAAAACAGATCGTCATCGTTTTGAGGTCCTGTCCAAATAGCCGTTGATGAGTTCCGCAAGTTCCTTGGCCAGTGTCACGACATCCTCTTTACTTTCCATGTCCAGAGCAGCGATCTCCAGGCTCCCCATGATCCTATCCGGTGGAATGCCTTCGTTGGTTATGTAGTGTTCGATGCCGTCAACTCCACGCCGCCTACTGATTCCTGTCTGGTCGCCAACCATGACCAAAGGGACGCCTTGACCGTGAGCCAAATAGTCGGCTTCCCGACTTCCGCGTTTCCCATTAAATCCAAGAATGCCCTTATTTGTCCTGACACCGTGGTGAACGAAACTCTGAATGGCCCTCCTCAAATCCTCAAGCAGTAGTTCCGGCCTAGAGATGAAATGCTCTGGCGGAGCTTCCTCCCAATTTCTGTCCGGATTGCGGTCCACAAAGACAATACCGCTCGTGTTCCGGTCGAACCCCCGGCTCATAATAGATTGCTCAAAATTCGTCGACGTTCTGACGCCATTTTCATCCAAGGTCTCAGTCGGCGTTATGTGCAGAAACGGCATGTCCATCCGTCGTTCGGTCAGTCCTAACAGTGCATGCGACAGTGCCGCCGAAAGATATTCGGGTATGTCATTCCTTTCGAACATCCACTTTTCCGGAGTTTTTTCCGGAAGGCTGTCCCGATCGATGCCAAGCCGTCCGAGCTTTTCCGCAAAGTCATTAAAGGCCATATTTCCTCTTTCGTTTATTCACCCCAGTCCTCGAGCGCCTTGCGCTGCTGCCGCGTCAGCTTAGTCGGTACGGCCACGCGTACGGTGACGTAATGATCGCCGCGGCCGGTGCCCTTCAGGAAAGGAACGCCCTTGCCCTTGAGCCGCATGACCGTACTCGACTGGGTTCCGGCCGGAATCTTGAGCGACACGTCGCCGTCGAGCGTACTGACGTCGACCTTGGTGCCGAGTGCGGCTTGAGGAAAAGAGACCTCCTCCTCGCTGTGTACATCGAATCCCTCGCGTTCGAATTTCGGATGACGTTTCATTCGAACGGTCAGGTAAAGGTCCCCCGAACGGCCGCCCTTCACCGCCTCGCCCTCACCGGACACGCGCAGCACCTCGCCGTCGCCGATGCCGGCCGGAATGCTGACCTCTACGTTCTTGGAACGCCTGACCACACCGCCGCCCGAGCAGGTGCCGCATGGCTTCTCCGGCAGCTTGCCGTCGCCCTGACAGCGCGAGCAGGTACGTGTCGACTGGAAATTGCCGATGATGGTCTGCTGAACGGTCCTGACCTGGCCGCTGCCGCCGCACTCGCTGCAGGACTTGAGCGCCGTCCCCTTCTCCGCGCCGGTACCTTCGCAGTCAGGACAGGTTACGGTGCGGTGCGGACCGATGGTCCTGCTGACGCCGAAGGCCGCCTCCTCGAAAGTGAGCGGCAAGTCCATCTCAATATGCCGGCCGCGCTTCTCGGCCTGACGCCCGGACCGTCCACCGCCGCCGAAAATGTCGCCGAAATCGAAACCCTGCGCGCCGCCGCTGCGAAAACCGGAAAAGTCGAACCCGCCCGGTCCCGGACCGCCGCCGCTGCCCATCTGTTCATAGTTCGAGTAGCCGAGCTGGTCGTACTGAGTACGCTTCTTCTCGTCGCCCAAAGTCTGATAGGCACGATTGATCTCCTTGAACTTCTCCGCGTCGCCGCCCGCCTTGTCAGGATGGTGCTGATGCGCAAGTTTCCTAAAGGCACGCTTGATGTCGTCGGACGAAGCGTTCCTCTGCACCCCCAGGATGTCGTAGTAGTCTTTCATTTACATCGTCTTGAAGCCCATCTCACTGTCAGCCGGAGAAGTGGCGGCCTCGATCGTGCCGTGCACTTCCTCGTAGCGCTTCACGTTCTCGTTCAATGCGGCCAGCATACGCTTCATGTGTCCGGGCGAGACGATCACCCGCGCGTTCAGCGTGGCCACCGGCGGGAACATGTTCATGAAGTCCATCACGAACTCCTCCTTGGTGTGCGCCACCTGCATGTTATTGGCGTAGGCTCCGCGCAGAATGGCGTCATCGACCTTGAGCTGCATCTGATTCTGGTTTTGGTTGGGTTGATTCATATTTATCTCCACTTACTTCTAGTTGATTGTTGAATAGTTTCAATCGGAAAAATTTGAGTTGATTGCGAAGTCTCTAATCTTTGTATTCTTTTTTCGAACTCCAACATTTTTTTCTTCTCTTCTCCTCTGAGAAAAGCCCATTTATAGAACTTCCCGACAGCAATTCCAATGGCCGAAATAATAGTTATAACTGCCACTACAAGATTCAATATCTTTAGGGATTGATCAAGCATTATTAAATAATGTCATTCCGGAATCACGAACGTAGTAAGTAATGTCCGGGATCCACGATCAATGGTTTCTGGATCCCGGGTCAAGCCCGGGATGACATGGCGGGTTTCGATGCGGGATGCAAGATACCTACACCCCCACAAATTGTCATCCCGGAACCGCGAGCGCAGCGAGCGGTATCCGGGATCCACGATAGGCAGTTCCTGGGTCCCGGCTCGGAGGCCGGGACGACAGTAGTTGCGGCATTCTCTTGGTTCCCGTATATCCTTCACTGTTGTTCAGAATTCCGGGACGACCCGAAGCCCTAGGCATCGGGTCGCTTCTCCTCAAACTCGGCGTCGATCGGCTCACCGTCCTTCTTTTCGCCACCGTCGCCCGAATTCGAGGCATGAACGGCGCCGGTCGGCGTGCCCTGCGGCTCAGTCGCCTCCTGCTCCTGCTTGTACATCGCGCCACCGACCTGCTGCGCCACATCGGTCAGCTCGTCGGCCGCCTTCTTGATCGCCTCCTGGTCCTCGCCGTCCTTGACCTTCTTCATGGCCTCGATCTTTTCCTCGACCTTCTTCTTGTCCTCGTCGCCGATCTTGCCCTCGTAGTCCTTGAGCATCTTCTCCGTCGTATAGACCATGGACTCGGCATTGTTCTTCAGCTCAACCAGCTCCTTCTTTTTCTTGTCCTCGTCGGCATGCACCTCGGCATCCTTCTTCATGCGCTCGACCTCGTCCTTGGAGAGTCCGGTCGAGGCGGTGATGATGATCTTCTGTTCCTTGCCGGTGGCCTTGTCCTTGGCCGACACCGACAGTATGCCGTTGGCGTCAATGTCGAAGGACACCTCGACCTGCGGCGTGCCGCGCGGCGCCGGCGGTATTCCGTCCAGAATGAACCGACCCAACGTCTTGTTATCCTTGCTGAAGTCACGCTCGCCCTGCAGTACGTGAATCTCCACCGAGGACTGACTGTCTGCGGCAGTCGAGAAGACCTGCGACTTGGAGGTCGGAATGGTGGTGTTGCGCTCGATCAGTTTGGTCATCACGCCGCCCAGGGTCTCGATGCCCAAAGACAGCGGAGTCACGTCCAACAGCAGCACGTCCTTGACGTCGCCCTGCAGCACTCCGGCCTGCACGGCCGCACCCAGGGCCACGACCTCGTCCGGATTCACGGTCACGTTCGGCTTCTTGCCGAAGAACTCCTCGACCACCTTCAGGACCAGGGGCATGCGCGTCATGCCGCCGACCATCACGATCTCGTTGATGTCCTTCTTGTCCAAGCCGGCGTCGGCGAGCGCCTTCTTGCACGGCTCGAGCGTCTTCTTGACCAGATCGCCGACCAGCTCCTCCAGTTTGGAGCGTTGGATGGTCATCACCAGATGCTTCGGACCGTTCTCGTCGCTGGTGATGAACGGCTGATTGATCTCTGTCTGCTGAGCGGTCGACAGCTCAATCTTGGCCTTCTCGGCCGACTCCTTTATGCGCTGCAGTGCGAGCATGTCCTTTGACAGATCAATGCCCTCGGACTTTTTGTACTCGTCGATTATCCAGCGGATGATAATCTGATCGAAGTCGTCACCGCCCAAATGCGTGTCTCCGTTCGTGGCCTTCACCTCGACAGTATCCTCGGCCACCTCGAGCACCGACACGTCGAAGGTTCCGCCGCCCAAGTCATAGACCGCGATCTTACCCTGCTTCTTGTCGAAACCATAAGCTAACGCGGCCGCCGTCGGCTCGTTGATGATGCGCTTGACGGTCAAGCCGGCAATCTCACCGGCATCCTTAGTAGCCTGCCGCTGCGCGTCGTCGAAATAGGCCGGTACGGTAATGACCGCCTCGGTGACCGGCTCGCCGAGCTTGTCCTCGGCGTCGGCCTTGAGCTTCTGCAGCACCATGGCCGAGATCTCCTGCGGCGTGTACTCCTTGTCCGCCATCTTGACCTTCACACCCTCGCCAGCCTGAACCAATGCGAACGGCAGCAGTGCCTTCTCGTGCTTGACCTCATCGTCAGTCCAGCGGCGACCGATAAAGCGCTTGATCGAATACAGGGTGTTCTCCGAATTGACGACCGCCTGACGTTTGGCCATCTGACCGACCAGCCGCTCGCCGTTCTTGGTCACGGCCACGACCGACGGAGTGGTGCGGTTGCCTTCCTTGTTCTCCAGGACCTTGGGCTGACCTCCCTCCATCACGGCCATGCATGAATTGGTGGTACCGAGGTCGATTCCGAGTATCTTTGGCATATCTTGTTTCTTAATCAGTCATGATTCCCCGTATCCGCCGTAATGTACGGCGGACCGGAATGTTTACGAAAAACTATTCGGCCACGATGACCTTGGCCGGACGCAGCACGCGATCGTGCAGACGGTAGCCCGGTTCGACTACCTTGACTACGGTATCCGTCACCGCGCCATCGCGCTTCTCGCGCATGAGCGCCTCATGCACTGTCGGATCGAACGGCATGCCGACCTCGTCGACCGCCTGAACGCCGGCTGCGGCCAGCACCTTGCCGCACTGGTCGGCGATCAGGCCGATCCCTTCGGTCCACTTGGTGCAGCCGTCACTGGCAGGCGCATGCTCTAGAGCCTTCTTCAGGTTGTCGTAGACCGGCAGGAACTCACGCACCACCTCAACCGCCGCGTACCGTGCGTATTCGCCGCGCAATCTGACGATTTCCTTCTTTAGATTGTCGTAGTCGGCCACTGCCCTCAGATACGAATCCTTGTAGTCGAGATTCTGCTCAACTGTGCTGGTCATTTCGCCGCCTTCAGCCTCGGATCGGACATCGTCTTCCGTCGGCTGTTCCTCATCCTGCTGATGATCGTCCATAGTTTCGATATGAGAAATTACTTTTCAAGTTCCTCGCGGAGTGTCCGCATCAGGCCGACGTTCAGCTCGTAGTCCATACGCGTCGGTCCGATCACGCCGAACAGACCGATCGGCAGGCCGTCCGATTCCCATCTGGCGACGACCGAGCTCAAGTGGCTGCAGAACGGGTTCTCGTCACCGATCATGACCGCCAGCTCGCTGTCCATTTGCCGCAGGGTATCCGCCGCCAGCTCATCGAACCGGTCGAACATGTCCGAGAACTCGCGGACCAAATCCGGCTCGCGGAACTCGGGCTTGCTGAACAGGTTGGACATGCCGGTCAGAAAGGCCGATCCGTCTCCGAAGCTGACGAAGACCGTCTCGCCAGTTAGTTGGGCTACGTAACGAGCGAAATCACGAGCCGCAGCCTCACGCCGCACGGCCATCTCGCTGGCTGCTGCAGTTATCTGCCGAAGCAACTCATCGACCAATTTCTCGCCGTCGCCAACGAATTCACGGACGAATACACGGTAGCCCTGCTCAGTCGGGCGTCGCCCTGCCGAAGTGTGCGGCTGCTCCAGGAGTCCATGCTCGGTCAGGTCGGCCATGTCGTTGCGAACGGTAGCCGAAGAGACCCGCAGGCCGTACTTCTCGACCAGGGTCCCGGAACCGACCGGTTCGGCCGACTCCAGATATTCGCGCACGATAGCCTCGAGCACCCGCAACTTTCGATTTTCGGTCTCTATTAGCATGTCTGGTCTGTTAGCACTCCGATTGTCCGAGTGCTAAAGGCAGTATAATCCTCGCCTGAAAAACGTCAACTTTCACATGTTCGTGGCCTACAGACTTCTGCTAATCAATGATAAATAAAGATCAAAGGAGTTCCTAAATGAGGAAAAAACAAATTGCTCTATTCCAAAGTAAAGACGGCACAGTGGATACAATTATTTTGGTCACCTACCTTGAAACCGTCTGACCCTCTATTCCAGTCAAAACTCTCTAAAACAGCCGCTCGGCTGTTTTTTCAATACAGAAGCGCACCTATCTCCGATCATTTTATCTTTAACTTGCTTGCACGTAATCAATCTGATAAGTCTAAGTTGGATTCACAATCAGAAAGGATCCTTTCATGGAGCAGGTCAAACTTTTTCATGGACACGAAACTCTCACCTATTCTCAACAAGATGGATCGAGGGCCATAGAAGAAGCAGAGCTGAGAGCCAACAACTGACTTAGCTCGAGGGGTGACAAAATAAAAATTATAGATAGCCATCTCTCAATTAGAGAGACAAGTGACGGAAAACATGCCACCGTCATGGTCGTCATCATGCTGACCTACATCCTTGTTGAGAGGACGTAGAACAGATATACCTTCATCAGCGGCCATTTGGCCGTTTTCTTTTTGCTGCCAAAATTATCTCTCCAACAACTCCAAAATCCGGTCCAATTTAGACTCGATTGAGGCCAATCGGTCCGGTTGAGCGGTCGCATTCGCCGCCGAACGAGACTGAGCGGCCGGAGCGGCGGAGTTTTCACCTTCCGCGTTGGCCGTGGCACCACAGCCTCCAGTCCGCTTATCGCAGGTCCAGAAGGCCGAATAGGGCTTATTCTTGGCCTTGCTGATCCCGGCCGGAATGAGACGCATTTCCATGTCGCACTGTTCGCAGATCTTAGTGAGAGCCATAAGTAGATTGGCTAATTGAAGTTAAAAACGACTTTAACGGCTGAGCTGTCCACAGCCGTTCCATCGACAGCGCGAACCTACCAGCCAAACAAAAAACCGACCAGATGTGGATAAAAAGACAGTCTCCCTATCCGCGCTTGACCGTCTGACGGAAGCCACAGTTGGAACAGGCCAACTCGATGCGGTCGGCCAAGAACTTGACCGTCAGCGGACAGCGACACGAAGCCACCGGACAGCTGATGATGTCCGGCATGCACTCCTGGCCGGCCTCAAGCCTGGTCAGCAGGTCATGCTCGACGCTCTCATTGAGCCGTCTCCTTTCCCAGTAGGTTTCCGTCCGTTCACGATCTATTTCGATGGACATAATTTAGGGGATTGACTTCAAAACTAACCTTTGCTATAAAGAAACGTCGCCAGACGACAGAAATGGAGAAGGTTAAGTTTTTTTGGCGAGTGATGCCTCTGACCTAGTGGTCAAGAAGAATCTAGAAAAAAAAGATTAACGAATGGACGGAAGAGATCGTCGAAGGAGGCTTTGCCATTAAAGACCGACAAATGTCGACTGTAGTCGATCAGAGCGGATGGATCAACATTACAGTCATGATCATCTACTGTAGGAAGATACAAGCTCCAACAACCGACCCAACCGACTCACACGGCCAATTTGGCCGTTTTCTTTTTGTGCCAATCATACCGACCGATTCACTTCCGCTTCGCCATATAGATATCTGCCTCCAGCATCACCCCATCGCGGTAGTAATGATGCACGAAGTAAAGGTTGCCGTCACGGTCCAAGGTCGGTTCGCCGGCGAACCGTGAGACGATCATCTCCGGCTCCTTCCATTCTCCGTCCGGTCCGCGCCGCGAACGAAAGATCGCCGGCGTGCCCAAATAGGTCCGCAAAAACCACAGCTCGCTCCCGTCCGATGAGACGTAAGGCCAGCCGTCGTTGCCTGACGAATTGACCACCGTGACGTTCTCCGGATCCCGCCACTCCCCCTCCCTATAGGTCAGCCGCCAGATGTCGTTTTCGCCCTGACCGCCGGCCCGGGCCGAATGGTAGTACAGCTCGTCGCCATGGACATGCAGCTCGCCGACCTCATATTCCGGCAAAAGATCAGACGGCTGCCAGTCGTTCCAAGTGTCGTCGACCTGTCTCTCTGCGCTGAACCAATGCAGTCCGATGTAACCCTCACGGACGGTGCATAAAAGCATCGAGTCGCCGGACACGAACTCACAACCGTCGAGCGACAGCTTGCCCGGACGCTGCAGCCAAACCCTTTCCGGCTCCTGCCACTCCCCGTCCGATCCGCGCCGGGAGACGTAAATTCCGGTCACTCCATCTGAGATCTGCCTCTCGATCAGTACACGCACGTCCGGCGTAAAGAAGAAATAGAGCTCATCGCGATCGGCCGGAATGAACGGCGAATCCTCGACACCGGCCGAGCTGATCGCTTCGACCGGAACCGGCGTCAGGAACTCATCCGAATACAGGATCGGCGGATACATGTCCCCCTCCGGCATGGACGTGATCGCATCGGCCGGAATCGAACTTAGGCGATCAATCTCCTGATGCCCCGTCTCCTGATCTGCACTGAAATGCGAAACCGCCGCCAATACTAAAAATGCCACCACGAACACTAACAAAAATTTTCTCATGGCAAAGAATCGCTTATCACTGGGCGTCGCAAATACAACGCCAGCCTCATTATGTCCAGACTATAGCAAACGACCTCCCGTCAAGGGAGGCCGTCTTGTCTTTAGAAAATGCGAAGTTTAATCAGACGTAAGCGTTCTCGCGGTGCGTCTGCTGCTCCTCCTCGTACTCACGCTCACCCGGCTGTCCGCTAACGTGATTGATCTCCGACAGCAGCACGTTCTCGACGAAGATGCCGCGCGGATAGAAGATCCTCTCCAGTTCGTTCTTGGCCTCGACCTCCACGGAGTCGCGCCGCGAGGAGACGACATCGTTGTAGTCGTAGCGCGAGGAAATCATGCGCATCCGGCTCCGAATCGTCGGCCGGACGATCTTGGTGACGAAATCCTCGCCGATGGTCTGCCAGATGGTCGGAATCTGGTTAATATCGAGACGCAGCAGTACGGTCCCCTCGACCGAGATGCGCTTGCCGTCCCTGGTCTGAGCTACAATCGGCACGTCGCCCAAAGCCTGGACATTGTCCTCGTTGAACGCCTTGCTGACCGAATACTCCAGCGTCTGGGTGTTGAACAGCTTGGCCTTCTGCCAAAAAGGAATCTTGAGATGCAGACCGGGGGTATAGACCTTCTTCAGTACGCCGCGACCGAGGTCGTAGACGCAGGCCACGTACCCCGGCGGAACGTAAACGAACAGTCCCTTGAGGACGTCCTCGACGACGAATGAGTACATTATCTTGTCTAGACTGTCGGACATATTGATCTGCTCTCTATAGGGCCAGTACCCGGCATTAGGAATGACGGGACAACGTACCAGCGACAGGCTCGGAAGTCAAGGCTGAAGAGCATCCTATTCCGGCAGTTTCACCCTAAAAAAGGCCTTCCTTAGCCCAAAAACCACCATTGTGAAGATCATCGAAGTCAAGACGAAAACCGACTTGACCATGGGCAGGAGGGCCAACAAGACGAAGGTCGCCAATGGAAAGGTCAGCAGGTACATGACGTCCGACTTGGTAACCAGGTGCTCGCGCTGCTTCTGCACTGTGTAGATATTAAGGAAGAGAAGGCCGGCAACCAGTCCGGCCCAGAACAGACTGCGATGTCCAAGATCGGAGCCAAAAAACATCGAGCTTACCTTCTGCGGCATACGGACCCAACTATAAAGCACCTCGTATCGGGTAAGCCTGACGCCGGCCACAAAGACCTGATATAGCAGTACCAAGACCAGACCCTGGACCCCCAACAATCCGACCTTCGACCAATAGTTGACCTTATGCTGACGCAGTAGCTCACGGATCTTCTCCTTCATCTTGACCGTATCGTCCTTAAAATCACGTTCGATGGTCTGCACCTTGAGATCGAGCTTCTCGTAACGGAAACGGTTGCGCTCGTCGACGATCGTCAGCGGCAGCAGCGCCAGACGGAGCAGTACGGTCAGCTCGATGACAGCGATGCCCAAATTACCGGCCGCCGGCCCGTTGTAGAGGAAAATCAGAAAGTTCAGGAGCGGAGTGTAGAGATAGTCATGCCAGAATGCGCCCATAGATGAGGATCAATTTTTGGAAGGGAGACCGGTGCCGGTCAAATTCGTCTCGGCAGACGCCAACTCCAGACGGTCCGAATTATTATGTCGCTTCGAATGAACAGCAGCATGACCGAAGCCAGAAACATGACTATCGAGGCTATCAAAAACAGAACACGAAAACCGAAATACTGCGCCAAAAGACCGCCTAGGGCGGAAGCACAAGCATAGCCCAAACCGACAGCGTTGCTCTGCAGAGTCCATTCAAAACTTTCCTTTTTCTTGTCTATGTGACGAGAAAATATCGAAAGGTACGTCGGAACGCTCAAACCATAGGCCACCCCGCTGATGGACTGCATCAACAGCACTTGCCACACTTCCGTCACGAACAAAAAGTATAAGAGTGGAACCACAGCAGCCAACGTAAATCCGACTAGCATCATGGTATAGTCGTCGATCTCGCCGGGATGACGGTCAGCGTAGATTGATACCGGTACCTGAACCACCGACTTGACTACCCAAAATATCGCCGCTGCCAAACCGGCCAGGGCCACGCTACCGCCACGTATGTGATCGGAATAGAAGATCGCGATGATCGGCCCGGTCAGCCCTACCGCCAGATAGAACAGCAGGTCAGTGTTGATCATCGTCAGTATGATGTGGTTCACCTTCTGACGTCGTGTCTTATGCGTTCTGTCGTCCATCTTCATTCCGTTGTCGAATTAACTTGACGGGCTTAAGTATAGGCCTCGTTTCCCCAGCACACAAACTCAAAAGGCGACCGAGGTCGCCCTAACCAGCCCTACTCCAGCACCGCCAACGACGACTCGGACAGCAATCCTTCCTTGTCCCGACGTCCGAGCTGCCGAATGGATTCCGCCCTTCGTTCTGCATCGGACACGTTCATGAACTCCTCACTATAGACGAGAAAGGCCGGACAGCGCGTCCGAGTATACTGCGGTCCCCGGCCCGAATTGATCTTCAGGAGCGTGTCGTCCAACTCGAAAGTCACGCCGGTGAAAAGCGAACCGTCGGCGCACCGAACCATGAAGACATGGAAATGGGGCGTCGTCTCGATCTCCGCATCTATTCCCGACGGCGCTGCTGCCGTCCGCCAAGGCCAACTCATAACTCAGGTAATTAAAGGTCGTTCGGCTGCTGCGGTCAAGGTAACGACAGATAATACCCGTCTTTCTTTCCACAAGTACAGACAGATGTTTCGGCAGGCCACCGAATACACAAAGAAGGGCCACCCACGGAGGGTGGGTGGCGAAAAAAGTAAGGAAGCCATAACTCTGCGACGGGAAATATTCAAGAAACGGACTGTCCAGACTGGACCGAAAACCAGGCAATCAAACGTCTCGACAAAAAAATGGTTCAACTTTAGGTTATCCACAGCCAAACAAGGCTAATTAAGTAACCAAATCGAAATGTTTAGATATCCGGCAAAGCTCACCCACAGCAGATACGGCAGCATCAGCCAGAAGGCGGTACGGGAAATCCGTCTGAAGGACAGTGCCGTCGAAAGTATAGCCAACCACAAAAGAATTATCTCGATGAACGCCCACCCAACAAAATTCCGACCGAAGAAGATCACCGACCAGAGAGCGTTCAGCGCCAACTGCAACAGAAAGAGGCCCAGCGCCAACCGGACACCGTTCCGGCTCCAGCCCTCCTTCCAGACCAGGAAGGCCGCAACCCCCATCAGCAGATAAAGCATCGTCCAGACCGGACCGAAAATCCAGCCCGGCGGAGTAAAAGCTGGCTTGGTCAGTTCCGTGTACCAGGTCGAAACGGACGAGACAGTAAACAGCGCGCCGACGGCTCCGGCCAGTTGGGAGACGACGACGGCCACAAAAAATTTTATGACGTTTCTGGTTTTCATAAGTCAGTTTAGCTCGGAGGAATGGTTTCGAGAGGCATGCCACACGGACGGAATTGCCTCTGTTTGCCTTGCGATCTCCATTGCATCGTATCTTGTCTCAAATCGCTGGACCCCCGATCGGAGTCAGGATCAAATCCCAGTTCTGTGACTGTCCATGAAACTTGGGTTTGGTTCGGGGGCCAGGATTCGAACCTGGATTGACGGCTTCAAAGGCCGCTGTCCTACCATTGGACGACCCCCGAATAGATGAACCTTTTTGGACTGACCGACGAATATCTCTCGGCAGAGCCTCGATCAAAAAACTGAACCTTGCTTTGCCCGGGCGACTTTTGTCGCCCGTCGTCCGGCTCGGCCGCTGCGCCAGCTCGCGGCCACGCTTCGGACGACCCATTGGACGACCCCCGAATAGATGAACGGTTCACTTCGGTTCGGTCAGAGCTTATATCAAAAAACCGTCCAGATCAACCCGGGCGGAGGCTACCCACGTCGAGACTACGGTTCGGGAAACATCCCCGCCCGAGAGTTCAAGGCCACGGTCAGCGACTGGTCGTACTGAAGCCGAACCGAATGCCAAGAATAGACATCTACATCGGCTGTCCCGTCGGCCCTGCTGACGAGCAGCTCAGCCTGCCCGTCACCGGTGACGTCCTGAAGGTTCAGGTCATCGGAACCGGTCACGACCATGGTCTGACCGCAGTCCTCGTCCGAATCGCAGATCGAGTAGACGAAGAGCTTCGTCCCGTCCGTGCCGACCCAGGCCACCGACTCGCCGACATTGCTGCCAACAGAGATTCGTATGACCTGCGTCCTATCGCGCTGAACGACGGCTTCGGACCGGAGCTCCACATCGAGTGCGCCGTCAAAATCAAGACTCAAGTCGTCGTAGAGCCGATAGCTGCCGGCCTGCCGATCCCAGCCGACCAGCGCTGCGCGACGCTGTCCGCCGATCACGTAGGCGTAGACCAGCAGCGTGTCGGAAACCGGCTCGATTGCCAGATACTCGACTCCCGTCACCTCATCATGGTTCAAACCCCGGCCGAGCAGCGCCACGATGTCCGGATCGTCGCCGACAGCCAATCGACGGTCGAGGACAGTCCCCAATATCGCCGACGCCAAGATGATCGTCCCCAATCCGGCAATGAAAAGGAAAAACACCGTTCCGTCCGATTTTGGCCTTCTGCACCAGCCGAACATACTAGACACGCAGGTACCTGGCCGTGGCCAGCTTAGTGGTCACGAGCGTCATGAACGCGACCCCGGCCGCCTGCAGTCCGACGAGCGGCAGCAGGTTGACGGCATAGAAAGAGACCAGATCGACCGAACCGGAGCCGAAGAACCGCTGAAGAAACGGCTGAGCGAACGCCAACGACGGAAAGAGAATCAGAACGGTCATCCCGACCGACAGTAGGGTCCAGATAAACGCCTCTACATAGAACGGACCGCGTATGAACCAATTGGACGCACCGACCAGCCGCATGATGGATATTTCCTCCCGATGGGTGTAGACCGAGACGCGAACCGCATTCATCACGATCATCAGGGCGATCGCACCGAATGCGCAAGTGACAGCCAGCAGGAACACCTCCAACTTTCCGGTGATGGCATTGAGACGTGAGACCATAGCATCGTAGTCGGAGAAGTCCTTTTCCTCGATCAGGCCGGCGAACAGCGGCTGGTTCAGGGTATGCATGACTGCAGCGTAGCCGGAAGTGTCGTGTGCCCGGATGACCAACGTGGCACCGAACGGGTTGCCCTCAATCTCCTCGAGTGACTCGACCAGCTCGGACCCCTCACCGTTGGCGTTACGGAACCGCTGCAGTGCCTCCTCCGGAGGGACGTACTCGACTTCCTTCACTTCCGGCAGGCTCAACAGGGCGACCCGAACCGTCTTCACCCGGCTCTCGTCGACGTCCTGACGGAAATGAACGCTCGCGTCGATCTTGGACTCGACGACCGTGACTGCGATCTTTCCGAGGACGTTCATCAGGACCAGGGCATTGATGGATATGACGGTCAGTGTCAGCACACTGACCGTCGCCGCGGACAGCCAAAAATTGCGGAAGAAATCCTGGACACCGAACCTCACGATCCTCATCGGGAACGAAAGCTTCATAGGACGTACTTGCCTTCCTCGACGTCGGAGACTACCAGCCCCCGATCGATGGTTATGACCCGTCGCTGCAGCGAATTGACCACCTCACGGTTATGGGTGACCAGCATGACCGTCGTCCCGAACCCGTTGATGCGACGCAGCAGGTCGATGATCTCCCAAGTGTTGATCGAATCTAGGTTGCCGGTCGGCTCATCTGCCACGATGATCTTGGGACGGTGCACCAGAGAACGGGCGATGACGACGCGCTGCTGTTCGCCGCCGGAAACCTGTCTCGGAAACCGGTCGGCCTTGTCGGTCAAACCGACGATCTTGAGCGCCTGCGGTACGATGGCCCTGATGCGGCTGGACCGGACTCCCGCCACCTCCAGCGCAAAAGCCACGTTCTCGTAGACGGTCTTCTTGGGCAGCAGCTTGAAGTCCTGAAAGACGACGCCGATCTGACGACGCAGCAGCGGAACCTCCGAGGACCTGACCGACGAGATGTCCCAGCCTCCGATCACGATCTGGCCGCTGGTCGGACGCTCCTCGGAAATGAGGAGCTTGACCAATGTGGTCTTTCCGGTACCGCTCTGCCCGACGACAGAAACGAATTCGCCTGGCCTGATGTGCAGATTAACGTTCTGCAGGCCGACGATATTCCCCGGATAGGTTTTCGACACGTTCTTCAGGCGAATCATCCTCCGAATCGATTATGTAAGCCGGAAACGGACTTCAAAATCGGTCCCAAAACCGGACCCGACTCCAGACTTGCAAAGCATCAAGATAAGTATATAATACGTGACGTTGCGGGTACAGGTGAAGAAGCTGCGCATCAGGCATTTGCTGGCCGACAAGGCTGACGACTGAACGAAAAACCGTCGAACAGCTGCGGGGTTAGTTCAATGGCAGAACACCTGCTTCCCAAGCAGGCAACGCGGTTCGACTGCCCTACCGCTTATCCAAAAAACCGAAGGGAAGGAGAAGGGTTGGCAGCGAGCGGTGAGTGTCCGTCCAGATGCGAACACGCGAGCGCCGAACGGTCCGAACTAGTGCAGGACCGGGCGCCAACCCGGGCAACGAAGCCGCACATTCGGTGCGGCTAGGCGACAAAGCCGTCGAACAGCTGCGGGGTTAGTTCAATGGCAGAACACCTGCTTCCCAAGCAGGCAACGCGGGTTCGATTCCCGTACCCCGCTCCACGGAGACTTATGCATATGGAAATCAAAGATCTAAAAGAAAGGGCCCGGGAAGTTCGCCGAAAGTACGCCAAGTTGGAAAAAATCCGGTACGGTCATGAGTGGTCGGGTAAAGACCTAGCGATCGGTTTTGTCGGAGATGTTGGTGACCTGATGAAGCTCGTGATGGCCAAGGAGGGCATCAGGGACATCGAGGAAATGGACGAAAAGTTCGAACACGAACTGTCCGATTGTCTCTGGTCGATCATGATCCTAGCCGACAAGTATGGTGTGGATCTAGAATATTCGTTCCTGCGAACGATGGACGAACTCGAAAAAAGAATCGACAGCCAAAACAAACGGGAGAAAAAATAAGTGCCACCTTAGCTCAGCTGGCAGAGCAATGCTTTCGTAAAGCAGAGGTCCCGGGTTCGATCCCCGGAGGTGGCTCCACGACAAGACTCCGCCCAAAGCGGAGTTTTGTGTTACAAGGAGCCGCCGAGGAGATCGAACGGGGAGGTGGTGGGAACCGGGAGGTTCCCACCTGCGGAGCCAAGAAAAAAATGCCCTTAAAATGGGCGTTTTTTCGTTGACCCCACACGCGACTTGGAACTGGGAACATTCTACAAAGTCCGTTGACAGCCAAGAACGACGGTGTTAAGGTGTCTCGACGTCCGGTTTCTGTCCGGACGCGGGAGGAGAGCATGAGCGTCTTTGGGAGAGTAAGGGAAGCAGTCAGAAAGGAGAAAGAGAAAGCGGCAGCGGCCGAACGGGCGGCCCGGCTCGAACGCGAGGAACTGGAGGTTCGACAA
Organism: Parcubacteria group bacterium CG1_02_58_44; assembly: GCA_001872545.1. Classification (GTDB taxonomy): domain Bacteria; phylum Patescibacteriota; class Patescibacteriia; order SG8-24; family SG8-24; genus UBA1561. Next base: position 11,585 of record MNWN01000003.1, on the reverse strand, counting down.
CAGGAGGAGCTGCGACTGAGGCTGACTCAGCCCTTTCTGGAGCTGGTGGGATGTGCCTCGGCCTCCCTGGACGGACTTCTGGCTGATCCAGGTTTTGTCGCCTATCTCGAGGCGGTGGCCGGAGATTGTGGGGAGGACAAGAAGGACAAAAACGCCTGGGGCCCGAGCGCCCGCGCAAGTTGGCGGTGCCTCAAGCTCTTCGGCTTTGTTTGCGGCTCCTACGGAGTGGGCGATACGGAAGTCGACATCTCGTGGAGGTTCTGACTCAACATCGAGGCGTCCGGCCCCGAAGACAGGTTCATTCTTGAGAGGAACGCCATGAGCAGCAGCGACCTGCGCGCCAGCGACTGGGGGCTGACCTTCCAGCCGACCAAGTATGGTCCTTGCGGGGCGGCTCCCGTGGGGGAAAGTCTGGAGAGAGCCCTCGGGTCCATGCGGACCCCCGAGTCGCTGCTTCGCTACCTGTTCGACAAGTTCGGAGAGCCGGAGCACTACGGTCTCTGAGCCTTCCGTGTCTGTTGGTCGGATCTTGGCCCACCTCAACAGAAAGGGGTGGGCATTTTTGTCTGTTTTACCGATAAAGCGAATCTGACCCTGTGAGCGTCGGGATAGCCACTGAACCATCATTTAAGGCTAAAGCGGTTCCGGTGTCCTCCACGATGCGGAGGAGGGCTTGTCCGGGAACCCGAAGGTTCCCGGAAGCGCAGCAGCGATTTGGTCGGCCGACGAAATCGCGTCGCGAGCAGTGAGATTCCCCGGAGGTGGCTCCACGACAAGACTCCGCCCAAAGCGGAGTTTTGTGTTACAAGGAGCCGCCGATGACACTCCCCTGGCTTACGCCCGTGGTTTCTTTACCGATCAAGTGTAGCTTCGCAATCAAAAGCGGTCACCATGACAGTGACCGCTTTTTATACAATCGAAGACGGTCAACGAAATCCGGCTAGATTTCGATATACTTCTTGACCCTAGCCTCGTCGACTTTCTTCTGAATGTACTCGCTGACGTCAGGGGAAGAGAACAGGATGTGTCTGGCCTTGACCTCGGTACGCACGCCGTCCTCCTCCTTTACGTCGTCGACTATGATGATATGCAGTCCAAAATCCGTCTCGACCAAATCGCTCACTACCCCCGGCTCAAGCGAGAAGGCCGCATCCTCGAACGGACCGACCATCATGCCGCGGGAAAACCAGCCCAAGTCGCCGCCGTTGGCTCCCGAGGCCGTATCGTCACTGTACTGTTTGGCCAACTCGCCGAAATCTGCGCCGTCACGCAGCTGGGCCAGTACGTCCTCCGCCTTTTTCCGCTGTTCGATCGCCTCATCAGAACCGGCCTGCACTGTCTGACCCAACTTCTTTTGCAGCAGGTACGGAACCAGGATCTTGACCTTGAACTTCTCCGGAGTCCAACCGTAAAGCTGGATAAGCTCTTCCTTGACCTGGTCCTCGCCGCCCATCTGAGTGACGAGCTGTCCGTACTCGGACTCTATATCCTCCTTCGTCACCTCAAGGTCGTACTGATTAGCCTCCTGTCGCATGACAGTCGAATAGACCAGACGGTCGAAGGCGTTCTGTCTGATCTCCTCGTCGCTCGGGATGGTCGACGGGTCGGCCCCGTCGCTGACCTGCTGATCGAAAAATCTCTGCAAAGTCGCCGTATCCTCGATGAGCTCGGAATAGCGCAGACTCTCGCCGTTGACCATAGCCACCGGAAATGGAACTACCTTCAGAACGCTCTTGACCATCGGACCGTCCCAGCCGAGACGGTAAATGCCGACGGTAAACAGGATAGCCAGACCGACCAGCAGCAGCACGACCGCCACCCCCAAACCCAAAAGTATTCCCCTGATTGCGCCGTTGGAAGCCGAACGGGTATCTTCGGTCTCGGGCCTTTCCGTTATCTCAGTCATAAGGTTGATCATGTGGAAAAAAATGTCTTATCCACTTATGATAATTGGAAACTTGAAACGCGGCAAACGAACCGCCGGCCGATCCGGAATCTGCCGCCGGAATGCCCGACGAGAGGTATCCCTGTACGTTAGGACCCTCGGACTTGACCACGACCACGCTTTCGCCGGGACGACGCATGTTCAACTTCAGGCGGGCCTCGCGCTCGAGCATGGCTGAACCGGACAGTCGGTCTGCCGTCCGCCGCAGCTCGACGTTACGGTCCTCCAACTCCGAGGCCTGCCCGTCCAGACGGCCGATTTCCTCCTCCATACTCCGTCCGCGCAAAAACTCGCCGGTGAATCCCCAGCCCACCAGCAGCAGCACGCCGAGATTCAGCGCCAGCACGCGCCGCAGCCGCAGGGCCTGTCCGATACCCCGACGCTCCGTGATTTTTGCGTTAGCCTTCATCATTGTCGGTCATGATCTCTTCAAGCGGCCGTACGGAAAGCCGATGCTCCTGCCCGCCATGACTGACCGCATCCTGCAGGGCGACCAGGAAAGCCCGCGCCTCGGCGTCATTCAGGTCGGCGGCCGCGTCGAGCAGATGAGTCACCCTCTGACTGTGCGATCCGTCCGCATTTTCCGGCTGGCAGGAGGCGGCCGTCTCGGTGATCAGGTAATGCAGCTCCTGGGGGCAACGCACGTACTGCAGCTCCAGACCAACCTGCGATCCGGCCGTCTGCACGACGACCGTCCCATAGCGCAGGACCGTCCCCCAGACTCCGGCCACCGTGAACGAGACATCCTGCAGCTTCTCGTACGGGGCCTCAGAGACGGTCCGCCGGAAGAAACCGCGCTGGTCCACGTCGATCACCCTCCTGGTCGTGACCACGAAAGCGTTACGGCTCCACTCCATGTAGAGCCTGAGGGCATATACGATACCCGTCAGGACGGACAGCAGAAACGCCGCCAAGCCGAAGGTTCGAAGCGAGAAGAGCGGAATCATGAAAAAAAACGGTGCCATTACCAGCAATCCGGCCAGGATCGCCTGCGGCAGCCGAACCAACCAGAAGGAACGGACTATCCGCAGTATGGACTCGCCCTCCTTCAGCCTGACGATGCGCTCAAAATCCATAGGTGCTGTCGTTAGTTTCCCGCGCCTTACTGCCATAGCGTTCGCGGATGGCCCGCCGCAGCTCAGTCCGATCGTCCCAGGGAATCTTCCGTCCGCCGGCCACGACCATGGCCTGCTCGCAGCCCTTGCCGGTCACGAGCACCAGATCGCCATCTTCGGCCAGACCGATCGCCTTGGCGATCGCCTCCCGACGATCGAGTATCTCGAACAGGTCCACTCCGTCGCGCTTACCGGCCTCACGGGCGCCGGCTGCCACGTCGCGGACGATGGTCGGCGGATCGTCGTCGTACGGATCCTCGTTGGTGACGATGACGACCTGTGCCTTTTCCGCCGCCAGACGACCGAGTACCGGACGGCGGTCCGTGTCACGTCCTCCGCCGGTCGAACCCAAGACATGGATGACCCGACGCTTCGGCAGAAGGTCCACGACCTCATACAGCTTACGGAAGGATTCCGGCTCGGGCGCATAGTCGACGATGACGCCGAATGGCTGACCCTCGTCGATACGTTCGATCCTCCCCGGCACTGTCGGCATGATGCGCAACGACTCGGACATGGCGGCCAAGTCCAGGCCATGGGCCAGGCCGACACAGACGGCAGCCATGGCGTTCTCGACATTGAACCGGCCGGGCATCGTCAGACCGAACGGAACGCCGCAAACCCTGAACGACGACCCATCGGCACCGACTGACAGGTCCTCTGTACGGACCGTCTCTACGTCGGACCGCTCCGGCGGGCGATCGCCTGCAGTTCGCGGCACGAAGAAACCTATCTTACGGTCGGCGGAAAACCCCAAAAAAAAGTCGGCATGCTCGTCCCCCAGATTGACGACGCTGGTCTTGGGGACAGTCCTTCCCTCCAACCTCTTGTGACGGTCATGCGACAGCTTGGCGAAAAGCCGGCCCTTGGCCCGCCGATAGTTGTCGAACCCGCCGTGCGACTCGATATGCTCGGGCGTGAGGTTGGTGAACACCGCCGTGTCGTAGTTTATGCCGGAATGTCGGTACTGCCTGATGCCTTCGGAAGAGGTCTCGACTGCCGCCAACGAGCAGTCAGCTGCCACCATCTGACGCAGAAGGGACTGCAGACGAAACCGGCCGAGCATGGTCATCTTGGTGTCGTTCAGCCATTCGCGGTCGGCAACCTTAAAATTGGCGGTCGTAGTCATTCCGACCTTCCGGCCGGACCGCTCGAACAGCCAGGCGATCATGTTCGCGACCGTCGACTTGCCGTTGGTTCCGGTGATGCCGATGACGACCATCCGCTCCGACGGATGACCGAAACAGACCGACGCCAGCCAGGACAGCAGTCGATGATATGCACGAAAAAAAGCGGCCGGAAGAAGCTTTTTAAGCAGTGATTTCATGCCGAAAGCGTAACACGGAACGACAGGCTTGAAAATGAGCTTAACGAATCGCCCCTTTCAGAACATGTCGGCAAAGCAGGACAGTGTCCGGCCGTTCCATTTTTTTAGGCCTACGGTCACACCGCAGCCGTGACTCTAAACTGCGACACATCCCCACCGTGGTACCGACAGAGACGCCTACCTGAACCGATACGCCTCGAGTCATTCCCCGATTCCGACTCCAAGCCAGGCCAAGTTGAAAACCTGCCGAAGCGAGTTGGCGATCGAACGATTTCTGATCGACAAGCCAAAAACGGAATCTTCGCAGGAAAGTATCATCACCCTGTCTCCGCAAATCGTAATCTCTCCTTCCAGCGGAAACCTATCTATGTCGACGCGCTTGGACTTCCATCTGGAACTGACCGTCATGCCGTGTGCGGGCCGATCTTCTGAACTGGCGTAAAGGGAACGGACGGAAACCTCGGAGTCGTAGAGACGCCTCCAAGCCGGTTCCATCGAAGCCCTCTCTCCGGTCTTTTCTCTGCCGTCCATTGCCGTAACGGTGACGATCTCTTCGATTTTTGACGACTCGAAAGCGAGATCGTTCTGATGATGGACCAGCGAATTCAGGTCCTCCAAAACCTCTACCTGTGACTGATGCGCGGGACTAAAGTTTCTAAACAGGTCCTCCAACGAGGAGGAAAATTTCACCCTTCGATCCCTGATGTCCTTTTCCTGCTGTTCCATCTGAACTACAAGCCGTCCGGGTTCGTTCGCCACAAAAAACTTCTTTTTGCCCTTCTGGACCCTGCTCATCAGACCGCGATTGACCAGCGACTCGATCGTCGTATAGGTCGTAGGCCGGTTCACGAGAGACTTGACGGCGATGTTCTGTGCCGTGGCCGGACCTAACTTCAGGGCAGCCAAATAGACCCGAGCCTCTTTTGTCCCGAGTCCGATGCTGACCAATTCCTTAACCAGCCTGTCTTCCATCTATATGAACGTAAGTCGATATGGACTAAGTCTGACGAAGTTCACGGTCCCAAAAACCCTCCTAACCATCGTCAACACCTAATCTGATGTCGGGCGGTCATAATGACATGTTCAAAATATTTGTCAAGCTCTAAAAGACGTTAAATTGAGCTTAAAATAACATAAAAATCAAACAGTAGTTTACATCCAAGAAACCAGATCAAGGGGCCTGAACTAGCCCTGTGGGATAAGTTTTTCAATACCCGTCCGTCCATAAGGGAAAACTCGAACCATAAAGAATCGACCATCTTTCGACGGCCGACCTGAACTCAAAGAGATAACATCACGAAAATGGCTCAGTGACGCAAAAACGGCTTAATGGACCGCCAGACCCCTAATGAAGTCTTGTCCCAAGAAAACTGACGGACCCGCTCCAGTCCGGCCGAAACCAACCGTCGGCGCAGCTCCCCATCGTTCCGCACGGCCAACATCGACTTGGCCAACGCCTCGGCCGTGGCGGACTCGGCGTAAATCGCCGCCTCACCGGCTACCTCGGGAATCGAAGTGGACCGCAGCGTCACGACCGGAGTTCCGCTGGCGAACGACTCCAGGATCGGGATGCCGAACCCCTCATAGCGGGACGGGAAGACCAAGGCCTCGGCACCGGCATACAGATACGGCAGGTCGTGCGGATCAACGTAGCCGAGCTCGACCACCTCGTCCGACCAACGCATGTCGAGCGCTGCAGACTCATCCTCGAACCCGCGCCCGCGCTTGCCTGCGAGAACCAGACGGCAGTCCAGCTTCCCGCGCACCGACGAAAAGGCCTCCAGAAGCAGCGACAGGTTCTTCTTCCGCTCCAGTCGGCCGACGAACAGAAAATAGGGCGGCCTGATGCCGAGACACGCCAGCCGCCGGGACGTTTCGGCCGGATCAAGGTCGGAACGGAACGTCTCCGGGTCACAGGCCAACGGCGCGACCGTAACCTTCGACGGATCGGCCCGAAACAGTCGGACGATCTCCGACTTCGAGAATTCGGACACGGTCACGAGCGCATCGGCCCACCTGACCGCCAGCCGGGTGAAAAGAATCAGGAATGCCCGACCGTACCACGAGTAGGCGTCTGGGACGGTCACGAACGCCACGTCATGCAGCGTAGTGACCGACCGACGCGGACGAACCGGCGGCAGCACGTGGGCCGGCACGTAAAGCACGTCCGGCGGACTGACCAGCATCTCCCATGACAGACGCAGTTGGGTCCATAGACGGCCGGGTGGCCACAGCAACACGCGACTCTCCCAGTTGGGTGGCAGCAGCTCCAACCCCTCAACGAGCGGCTCGCGCGAATAGAGGACTACCCGCACGTCGGTCGGGACGATCCCCTTCAGGCGTTCGATGACATGATAGGCATACCACTCGATGCCGGTCCGCCGGGAACAGTTCGCCCGGGAGGCATCAATACCCAAAATTGGCCGACTATCGCCGTCCGTACGATTCCGTCGGTTCGAGACAAAACCAAACATACCCGCAGTGTAGCATCTAGCCGCAGACCGACCAGACTGAACGTCCGGGGATTGAGCTTCACGACGGGGAAATGGGTCTTCAGCCAGAGAATGAAAAGCCGGCCCAGAAGGGGCCGACCTAAAGAGCCGAGAAATTTGGAATGGCTAGTCCGACTGGCGACGCGGACGGAACAACCATAGCAGTCCGGCGATCAGTGTCAGGAGCGAACCCTGAACGGTCCAGGTCAACGCGATCAGCGGCTCGCCGTCAGGCAGATGACGGGTCAGCAACCAGACCAGCGACAGGACCGTAGCGAAACCGAACCGTTCAATAAACGACTGCAGCGATCCGTAGGTCGCACGGAAGGAGCTGCCGACCCGACGCTGGACGAAGGTACTGATGAGCGGCCGGAAGGCGCCACGACCGAACTCGTGTCCGAAGGCGAACATGAGCGGCCAGAACAGTCCGGGCAGTAGGGCGGTAAAAGCCAATCCCAGTCCAGTCAGTCCCAACGAGGCGACCACGGCCAACGACTCGCGTCCATGACATCTAGCCCAGCGACGAATGGCCCAGGAACCCAGAGTGCTGCCGCCGTAGATCACCACCCAAACCAGGGACAGCCGATCAATTCGCCCGAATCGTCCGATGAAGAACGGCGACCAATAGTGATTGAACGAGCAGACTAGTCCGGACGAAGCCGCGGCCATGGCCGCCCAAGCCAGACTTCGGCTACTCCAGAGTGCCGTCAGACTATCCTTGAGCGCGACCAGCTCGCCGGTGCGCTGCAGCGGTTCGCCACGTCTGTCCATGAACAGTCGGGCAACGACGAACGCCGCCAGCTGAAATCCTCCGCCGATCCAGAAACCCAGACGCAGGTCATAGACGCCGCAGAACGCTCCGGCCACGCCACCCGCCAAGCAGCCGATCGAGCTGGTGACAGCACCGCTGGCCAGCACCTTTCGTAGCTGCTTCCCGTCCCCCGCTCCGCCCAAAGCGTCAGTCACCCAGGCATCGAGCGCACCAGAGATGAAAGACATCGATATGCCGGCCATCACCTCGCAAAAGAGCGCGCCCCAGAATCCACTAACCAACGAATAGGCCAAGTGAAAGACGGCAGCGAACGCAGATCCGATCCAGATCGACCAGGCCCGACTGCGACCGTCGGCCAACATGCCGGTCGGCAGTTCCATGACTACTATAGTCAGAAAGAACACGGCATTAATGAGTGCTATCTGCGGCATGGTCAGACCGACACCCAAAACGAACGGCGCATAGTTCGGCGCAATAAAGCCCATCCCCAAACCAGACAACAAGTTGAAAAGAACGAAAACTCGATCCGGCCTCATTCCACTCTCCTCCTTCGTACCGCTTCTTAAGCGGACGATACAAGACCTACCAAGCAAAGTGTGTCCAGAGGATTCTGTGTGGGATGCAGTGTGTGCAGCTGGAGCAATTGACGACGCGAGGCGTACTGATGATTGGTACGTCGAGCAAGTTAATTGTGAAGCTGCATGCAATGCGTCCACACAGGATCCGCAAGAAACGAAAGGCTCGGGAACTTCCCGAGCCGACACCTCATCCGAATCGATTTTCCTCAGCCTATTTCGGGCTATTTATGGGCGATTCAGGTGACATGTGGACCGGGGAAGCAAAACCCGCCGGCAGCTGGTAGCCGACGTCGGTCTTGCAGATAAAATTGGTCCACATGCTTAAATGCATACTTAATTAAGTATGCAGATTTTGACGTCGCGGTCAAGGCCCGAAGCTTAGGGCCAGATTCTATACTCAATGCACCACTACCCTTAGAGATCGCCGTCAAACGAAACTAAACGGACCCCCTTGAGGGAGTCCGCGGTCACCCTGATGAACTTATCGGGCCACTGGACTAGCCGGCCGCCTCATCTGCCGAACCGTCAGTCGGTGCCAGTTCCTGAAGTCTGACCTTCAGCTCGTCCCGAGCTATCTCGATTGAGGTCTTGAACTCGACCCAAGCCGCGCGAAAGGCCGCATTACGACGGTACACCACCTCCCTAACGACGGCGTTCAGTGACCTGACCTCACGCCAGTTGGTCATGAAATTCTCGTGCGCCGACCGTACGGCGACGTTCATGTCCTGTCTTACCGATGTCACAGTATCGTCGGCCGTGCAGCTATCCTGAATCGACTCGAACGCGTCGGCCACACCGGACCTGAAGTCCGTAACCTCGGAATCTAACGCCGTCCGCCGATCCATGACCGTCTGATCCAGGGCAGTCATATACTCGTCCATGGCCGTATCGACCGCCGTCCGTCTGACGGACAGGGCCTGCTCGACCGCATTCTCGAAGGTACTGACCGCCGCCAAGACGTCCTCGTCGCCGGCCCGGCCGACCATCAAATCGAACCGCCGTTCGCGTCGCCGGTCCTGCCTGGTCCGAACCTGAGTCAAGCCAGTCTCCTGCGAGGCTATTCGCTCGTCCAGACGTCCGTTCCTTCCCGATCTCCGTTCCGCCAGATGGGAAGCCTGCTCGTCAATGCGCACCAGCATCCGGTCGCCGAACGTTCCGATGCTGCCGCAGGCGTTGATCCGCAACGAACCGCTGACACTTCGACCAATGTCAGGCAAGCCCGAACCACTGTCGCTGACCGCAGGCTCAGCCGAAACGCTGGTGTCAGGCATGGTAGAAATGCTGCCGCCAACAGTTACAGCCGAAACCGCGACCGGAGCCGCCAGCTGAACCAACACCGCTCCGATAACCAAAAGATTTACTGCCCTATTCCTCATAATAGTCGACGTTAAAGATGTCACTGTCGTCCGACCCGTCATTCAGCTCGGCTGCAACCACAGTGCTGCCGTCGCCGGCCGCCGCTTCGGTCTCGCCGTACTCGTCGAGAAGCGCATCAACCAACATGTCAGCCTGAACGCCGATCTCGTTCTGGCCAGAGGCATCAATCTGTTCGATCACCTCCTCCTCGGTCATTTCTTCATCCGTTGCCTCGCTGTCCGACGTTTCGTCCGAGGATTCATCGGCTACCCGCTCGATCGAACCTCCATCGTCAACCGGCGGACGGTCCTCCGAACGACCGGCCAACTGCAGCCAGGCGGCCAGGCCAACCACGACCACGACCACGATCAGAATCGGAATGCCTACCTTCCACTTGAACATAGAATTGCCCTCTATTAAAGATTTAAGACTTGGGTGCGCGCTGACCCTCAAACGGAAACAGCTCGGCAGCCCAGTCCTTGAGTCCGCCGCGAAAGTCCAGCACGTCGGTATAGCCGGCCTGCATCAGCTCCTCGGCCTGACGGGTCGAAATCTCATCCTTGAAGCTGGCGCCGTAGACCACGACCTTCCGTCCGTGATCGCCGCCGACCAGCTCATCCACCCTCGGCAGAAAGTCGTCGCCCGGACTCACCTCCACCGCCTGCGGCAAATGCAGGCTGGCATAGGACTTCTCTCCGAGCAGGTCGACCAGCAAGAATTCGGCCCGACTGTCCATGAGTCTCTTCAGTTCCTCGCCACTAATCTCCGTTACGGTCATATTTTCCAGTTTAAGTCGGTTAGGCCAGTTCCATTAGTCTGATCCCGGACAGGACAGCCCTGTTTTCGCGATCCAGTCCAAGCACGATCCGACGAAACGACGCCGAATCGTCCAGCTCAAGCGTAACGTAGTCGCTCTTTCCGCGAGTCACGAACCAGAACTCCTTTCCCCTTCTGGTCCAGTAGGTCCCGGCCTTGATGACGCCGGGAATGAAAGTCCCGGGAACGCGCATTTCCAGAAGACGCGGCTCCGGCACGCCGTCCTCGATGGAGCGGACACTCCGAAGCGACACGGACAGGGTCCTCCGACAGGAGCAGAGCTTCTCTCCAGTGGACAACTCGATATTGAGGCGGTCGTTCTCTATTCTTAACTTCATAGACAAAACCTATTTGATTGTCGAGATGAAGGCTAGATTTACTCTAAATTCGAGCGTAGCACGGCGAGCTGAATCTTTTCCAGCCCGCTGGACCGAACTGTACGACTTATCGTTTTAGATACGCCTCGATCAAATGAATGAGTCCATCGGGACTCAAATCCTGTTTGGGCAGGTAATCGGTCGCTCCGAGGTCGAAGGCCCGTTGTCTGTCCCCATCCTCGTTCAGGGCAGTAACCATGACCACCGGCAGACTCCGAAACTTCCGTTCGTTTCGCAGCTCCTCGAGCAGACCGTAGCCGTCGAGCAGACCCTCCCTCTCCGGCATCATGACGTCCAGGATGATAAGGTCCGGTCTGAACTCGCCGGCCAGCCGCAGTCCGTCCGAGGCATTGAAGGCCTGCTTCGTCCTGTAGCCATGCGCCTCCAGGATGTCCCGGTAAAGATTCCCGTAGAAGGGATCGTCATCGACAGTGAGTATCTTTTTGCTGCGCATATTGAGGGCGACGCGGGAAAATTGGAGTCATTAGGAGTGTAGCGGGAAGAGAGCCGAACGGGAAGGCTTCAGATGGCCAAAACTTACAGAAATAAGCCATTCATTTAGACCCAAAACTAACTGACAACTGTCTCTCCTTCAAAATGACATCCTCCCCGGACTAAAGTCCGGGGGTTCCAACCTTACTCATTCGAGCACAAAGCTGGGCTGTTGAGGTAGGTCCTTCTTTCCTTGGTGCTCAACGTACCTCCGTATTGTCTCCTCGTTCAGCCCGACCGTGGACGAGAAGTATCCCACGCTCCATATGTTGCCGTCGCCGTACATACCCCTGATGAACCGAAACCTCTTCTTGA
>MNWN01000039.1:403-48799 GCA_001872545.1 Parcubacteria group bacterium CG1_02_58_44 | reverse complement strand
CAGCTTGGTCTTTCCCCCGCGTCTCGTAGCCGCGGAACGCGCCGCTCGTCTTCCGGCTCCGTCCGCACGGTACCCGGCCTGCCCGCCGCCGGCGGCCACTTCCCGGGATACCGTGCTCGCATGCCTGCCGATCCGGCGGGAGATGGCCGTCAGGGTATATCCTGCCGCGATACCCCTGCTGATTTCCTCACGGTCCTGCTGATCGAGTCGTGTGTATGTGGTTCTTCGCATATGGGGCGATGATATCACCCCGTTGCGTTAGATTGTTGAGACTGCCCCTATTAAAGATCTGAGAACCGCCACAAATATTCCACAACCTAAACTTGACCTATGTAGGCAATGGGAGTGAGTCTACTTTCAACGCGGACAAGCCCTTCTATCAGACCCAAACAGCTATCCAAATCGCGATAGCAGTCCGGATTCTCCTTGCGGATCGACATGTCAGTTATGCCGTCGGGTATGTAGACCCTCTGCCTCAAACTATCAAAATCAAAGGATTGAGCATCTTCTGACGACTCTCCACGCGATTTTATCCTACCAGTGCCGTGCGACATGCCATTCAGCGCAAAGGACATCATCTCCGTTCCTGAGACCAAAACCATATCTCCGTCCATGCTGGACGGTATAACTGTCATGTCGTTCGTATCCAGACGTACTGCACCCTTCCTAATAATTACCGTGCCGTCGCCACGCTTATACAAGTTATGAGGCTTATCCAGCACCAACTCCAAAGGTCCGAATTTCCTCTGCAGGATTTCGGCGATGGCCGTCCGATTTGACTTGGCCCAAGAGGTCACTTCACTAAACTTCTTATCGAACTTCCCCTGCGACCCGACTAGTCCTTCCAAATCCCGCCCCTCGTCCCTGGATCCTGTATGGACCACAAACAGAACACGTTCGTTCTCATCGCTGACCGCATCGATGAAATGGTTGCCCGACCCCAAGTCACCTGGTCGACCGCTATTGCGATTGGCCTTAATTCTCCGGTAGACCTCGTCCCAATCGCCTCTCCTATCATCAAACTCTTCCCAGTCTAGGCCGGACTCCAGCACCTGCATTCCGCAGCCGACGTCTGACAGGGCAAATTTTCTCCAGTCCGACTGAGAAGATTCCTTAAACTCGACACAGCATCCGGTCGGCAACGGCGATCTTCCTGGGCATAGGTCGGGTAATAAAATTACCTGTTCCGCCTTCAGGTCGCCAGGAAACCAATGCAGCACCTCACTCAAACTTTTGCCGGAAAAATTTTTGTATTTGACTCCGTTGACCTCCTGAGCTTCAAAGTTAGGTCGATCAACATCACGACCGGAAACATCGTAACGATCGGATCTAAAGCCCTCATTTCTACGCATATCCTTATTTAATAAGTCGAACGGCTGTGCCACCTTCGACGCTACCTCACGTGTGACCGATCGTCGTTAAACGACTTCAGCCTCTCTAGAATAATTTCTCGAATCCTTTCGACTGCCCGATCCAGACCGCCGTCCGGATTATCGACGATGAAGTCGAACTCGCCGGCTGAGGCGATCTCGTCCTTCACGGCATCCAGACGCAATGCCAGTTCACGTTCGGTCATCTTGCCGCGCTGCCTGATGCGATCGATATTCTGATCGAGCGGCACAGACAGAAAGACGGTCAGGACATTGGGAACCTTATTCTGAAAAGCGCGCGCACCGACGTAGTTGACGTTGGCCAGCACCACCTGATGCCTTTCGAGCAGCTCGTCGAGCAGTTTGGAGGAAGAACCGTACAGGAAACCGAAGTGCTCGTCCCATTCGATCATCTCACCGTCCGCCACCCGACGCTCAAACTCCTCCCGACTTAGGGAATAACGATCGCCATTCTCTGCCTCGCCTGGTCGCAGAGCCCGAGTGGTGAAAGTACGCATCATAACTGCATCGGGTAAAACCTCGGATAGCCTCCTGATGACGGTTGTCTTGCCGCTGCCGACTACCCCGATGATGACGACACAGATTCCCTTGGACATAGTCACTGAAATTTCACCTGTTTATCGCTGAGCCGACGTCTGCAGCCGGCCATGTGCCACCAGCTTACAACGCAAACAGCATAAAGACGACCCTTATCCGAACCAACAAACCTGTGGATGACACTACCTCGGCCAGCCGTTAAGCTTCGAGCGAAAATAACCGCCTGCCGTATGCCCAAGTTCACCCTGGAGGAGCGCGCAATGCTGAAAAGGTACGTCAGCTCGGCCACGGACGGTGTCTTCGCCGTGACCGGACTCGCCGGACTGACCGGCGCGATCTACGCCCGCTACAGCCGAGCGCCGGGCGGCTTCCGCGAGACCCTGCTCAAAGAGTTCATTAACGAAGGAACGATCGACGCCCAACGCGCCCAGAACCTGATCGAGCGCGTACTGATTGCCTTCGGCGACGACTCTGTCGGCGAACTGGAGGGTGCCTACGTCTCGTTCGAGGGCATCTCCATGCTGGCGACCAAGGAACTGGAGGACCGACGCATCGGCGGCTCCCCCATCGAACAGTCCACCCGCTACGTCTTCTACGACCGCCGCGACGACGACGGAAACTGGCTCTATGTCCGTCCCGAAGGCGTCATGGCCTCGCCGTACGCCACGGCCTACATCGAGACCATGGACTTCATCTTCTCGACCTACGCCGAGCTGGCCGAACCGATGCAGGAGCACTACCGGGGCATCAAGCCGATCGAGGGGGCGGAATACGACATCAACGGCGACGGACACAAGGAACGGCTGGCTGAGCTGACCGACGCCGGCGAAATCAAGGCCTTCCGCCAGACCTACAGGAACGACATCCGCACCAAGGCCTGCGACACCCTACGCTACCTGCTGCCGCTCGCGACCAAGACCAACGTCGGAATGTTCGGCAACGGCCGCTTCTTTCAGGGACTGATCTCCCACTGCCTGACCTCCGACCTGCCGGAAGCGCAGTCATTGGGACACGGAGCCCATACGGCGCTTGACCGGATCATGCCGTGCTACGTCAGGCGAGCCAAACGAAACGAGTATCTGGCGGGGGTTCCCGCCCGCATGCGTCAGTTGGCCGATCGACTGTTCTCCGGACGGCAGCCCGACATGTCCATGGAGGTCAGACTAGTCGACCGCGGAGAGCAGCAGGTGGCTCTTCGTCTGATGCGGGACGAGGCGGTCCGGGACGTCATGCAGGACGAGGCCGACATGCTGACCCTGTCGCACATGCTCTACCCGTATACCAACCTGTCGCTCGATCAGATCCGCGACCGAGTGCGAGGTCTGAACGCTGCGGAACGCGAAGAAGTGATCAATGCCTACATCGGCGAGCGAAAAACCCGACGGGACCGTCCGGGCCGAGCCTTCGAGGCCGGCTATCCCTATACCTTCGACCTGCTCACCGACTGGGGGACGTACAAGGACCTGCAGCGCCACCGCATGACCACCCAGATTCGGCAGAAATTCTCTCCCCTGCTGGGCTTCTCCATGCCGGCCGACCTGATCGCAGCCGGATTCGCCGACCGGGCCGACGAATGTCACCGCCGATCGGTCGCCCTGTACGAGCTGCTGCATGCCGACTTCCCGGAAGAGGCGTCCTATGCCACTCTGCACGGCTCGAAAGTGCGCTGGATCATGGGTCTGAACGACCGCGAGGCCTTCCACCTGATCGAGCTCCGCACTACGCCACAGGGACACGCCAGCTACCGAAAGGTCGGTCAGGCCATGCATCGGGCCATCGCCGAACGGTCACCGTGGCGGGCTGCGGCCATGTCTTTCGCCGACCATAACGACTATCTCTGGGCCCGCGGCGACTCGGAAGCCCGGCAGCGAGTCCGCGAAAGGGAGCTGGAAAAACAAACGACTTAACTCAAAAAAGGAGGAAAATATGACGACTAAGGGTAAACTCATCGTCATCGACGGGACCGACGGCTCTGGCAAGGCCACCCAGACCAAGCTGCTCATTGAGCGCATGAAACGAGAGAAGCTGCCGGTCGAAACCATGTCCTTTCCGCGCTACGGCACGTCGTTCTGCGTACCGATCGAAGCCTACCTGCACGGCGAGCTCGGGCCGGCCGACCAGATCAACGCCCAAACGGCCTCGCTCTTCTATGCCATTGACCGCTGTGCAGCCAAAGGAACGCTCGACACCTGGCTTGCGTCTGGTGTCAACGTAGTGCTGGACCGCTACGTCACCTCAAACATGGGACATCAGGGCGGCAAGATAAAAAGTTTCGAGAAACGAGCTGAGTTCTTTCGCTGGGACGACGAGCTGGAGTTCGTTCGGCTGGGACTCCCCCGCCCGGTCCTGAACGTCATTCTGCATGTGCCGACTGCAACGACCTTGCAGTTGGTCGACGGCAGGGGCAACAAGAAAGACATGCACGAGTCGGACCCCGATCATCTGCTGGCGGCCGAGCGGACCTATCTCGAGATTGCCGAAATGTTCGAGGGGTTCTCGCTGATCGAATGCGTCGAGAACGGCCAGTTGCTGACCGTCGAACAGGTGCACGAGCTAGTCTGGCTCGCGGTCCAGCCGGTGCTGGTCGGCCAGACGGCAGCGACAGTTACCACCTAGACGGACCAGACGAAATCAAAACCTACGACTGGAGACGGCGGTCGAACCTACGGCCGTCTTTTTTTGCTATAATCCAGAAGTAAGACGGATCAAAAAAATAACTGTACCTCAATGTCACAACTAATCGGTCCGGGTGACATCATCGTCGTCTCCTGGCAGAACTTCCGCCGCAACTTCCAGTTCTATGCGGAAATGGTGGTCTGGACGATGCTCCTTAGCCTGCTGCAGTGGACCATCTCCGTCGTGCTGCAGACCTACGTACCGGACAAGATCACGCGGCTGATGATCTTCTCCGTACTGTCGATCCCCAGCTCGCTGGCCTTCCTGGCCATCTACGTCACCACCATCGACCTGACCGTCAGGGGACTTTCCGGCGAGACGCTCAGCATCCGCAAGTCATTCCTCCATGGCCTGCGTCGGCTGTTCCCGCTGCTTTGGGTGTCGTTCCTAGTTTCGATAGCCGTCTTCGGCGGTTTCTTCATGCTGTTCGTTCCGGCGCTGATCTTCCTGATCTGGTTCCGGTTCGCGCCGTATCACGTCATGGCCGACGATGAACGCGGAACGAGCGCACTGAAGTCCAGCCGCAATCTGGTCACCGGACGATGGTTCGCCGTACTCTTCCGGGTGGCAGTTCCTTTCGTCTTCTTCGCCATCGCCGCCTCGTTCGCGCGTATGCTGGTCTATCTGGCCGTCGGTACCGCCATGGGCGACCCAAGACTTTTCTTTGGACAGGTCGCGGACGCCGACCAGCTGTCCCACCTCCACACCCTGATCACCGCCATCGTACCCCAAGCCATCGACAGTCTTGCCGTCGCCCTGTTCCTCGGAGCCGACCTGGCCCTCTGGCTGGACCTCAAACGGAAGGGCTAGGGTCGATTCGAAAAACGGCGGCCGGGCCAAACGGCCCTGTTTTGACTTGATCGCGAAGGCTTGCCAATCAACCGCTCAAATGCCATCTTTACCGGGAAGTGGCAATACTCATTAGTGCCGTAGAAATGGCGAGCGCTGGCTGGGATGCAATGTGCTCGACTGGAGCAAATCGCGAAGCGATGCGTACTGCTAACGTACGCTGAGCTAGTGATTTGCGAAGTCGAGTGCAGTGCGCCCAGGTCAGGGCTCGCACAAGAAATATGAGATTGGAACCTGTAATCGGGCTAGAAATCCACGTCCAGCTAAAGACCGAATCGAAGATGTTCTGCTCCTGCCCCAACTGCGGGGATCTTGAGGCACCGAACGTCAACATCTGTCCGACCTGCACCGGACAGCCGGGTACGCTGCCGAACATCAACGCCAGGGCAGTGGAGATGGGCATGCTGATCTCGTACGCTCTAGGCGGAGAGGTAGCCGGAATTTCGAAGTTTGACCGCAAGAACTACTTCTACCCTGACCTGCCCAAGGGCTACCAGATATCGCAGTTCGACCTGCCTGTATCGCAGCACGGCAAGCTGAGCATCCGACTGAACGAGGGACGCGATGGCGAACGCGAGTTCACCGTCGGCATCACGCGCCTGCATCTGGAGGAGGACGCGGCCAAGCTGCTGCACGTCGACGGCGGGGACGGCAAGTCATCGCTGGTCGACTTCAACCGAGCCGGCACTCCCCTGGCCGAAATCGTCACCGAACCGGACCTGCGCTCCCCCGAGGAGGCCAAGGCCTTCCTGCAGGAACTCAGACTGATCATGCGTTACCTGGACGTGTCTGACGCCGACATGGAAAAGGGCCAGTTGCGCTGCGACGCCAATATCTCGCTGCGTGAAGTGCCAGAAGACCCAAAGAACGAAAACTGGTCGACACAGCTCAACCCCAAGACCGAAATCAAGAATCTCAACTCCTTCCGGTCGGTCGAGCGGGCGCTGGAGTTCGAGATCAAGCGGCAGACCAAGCTCTGGCTCGACGGACAGATACCGTCAATCCTGGCCACCCGCGGCTGGGACGACGCCCGGGGCGTGACGGTCGAGCAGCGCACCAAGGAGGAGTCGAGCGACTACCGCTACTTCCCCGAGCCGGACCTTCCGCCGATGGACCTAACCGATACGCGCGACCGTCTGAGCCGGACGGTGCCAGAGCTGCCCGAAGCCCGACGCCGCCGCTTTGTCGAACAGTACGGCCTGACCCTGGCCGATGCGCGGACCTTCTGCGACCAGCCGGACCTAGCCGACTATGCCGAGCGGGTCTTCTCCGAACTTGATGCCTGGGCGGCGAGCGTCCAGTCCGCCGGCGGACAGGCACTGACTCCAGAACGGGCGGCCAAACTGGTCTCCGGCTGGGTGCTGACCAAGCTGAACGGAGTGCTGTCGGCCCACAAGCTGAGCCTCGAGACCATGAAGGCCGGTCCGGAGAACATGGCCGAGCTGCTGACCATGATCCACAACAGCCAAGTGACCGGAACCAACGCCCTGCTCATTCTGGAAGAGATGGTGCTCTCCGGTGCCGACCCATCACAGGTCATGGAAGAAAAAGTCCTCGGTCAAATGGAAAACCTCGACGAGCTGCGCGAGGCGGCCAAGCAAGCCATCGCCGACAACCCCAAGCCGGTCGAGGACTGGTGCGGAGGCAAGACCACGGCCGTGCAGTTCCTGGTCGGACAGGTGATGAAGGCCACCCGCGGCAAGGCCCCGCCGGAGGAAGCTAGACGAATCCTGGAAGAGGAGCTGAGCAAGCTCTAATTAACAACGGTTGGTCCAAGACAACAATCAGCAATACAAAAAAGACCCGACTTGCGTCGGATCTTTTTTTCTTTGCTCCTAAGCCTCGCTCTTGGGCAGAATCTTGAACATTCCGG
This sequence comes from Parcubacteria group bacterium CG1_02_58_44, assembly GCA_001872545.1. Lineage (GTDB taxonomy): Bacteria > Patescibacteriota > Patescibacteriia > SG8-24 > SG8-24 > UBA1561. The sequence goes on along the minus strand of MNWN01000039.1, from coordinate 41,473 downwards.
TTCCGCAGGCCGGGCAGATACCCTTCATCGCCGGACGTGTTCCGCCTCCCTTAGCGGGCATCGCGACTTTTTCTGCGTCCTTCATGGGCTGTTTAGCCTTGCACTTGACGCAGTAGCCGATGACCTCTTCGGCCCTGACGATTTCTTCGGCCATAAGTTTCTCTTTTAGAGAATAAATTCTGCCTTTAGACTAGCACATAAACCGTTTTTTGGCTAGTAAAATCCAATAAAGACGGGCCTCTTCTTTACCTTCAGGAACTGTGCTGAAACCGTATGTTAGAACATTTTTGGCTAATACAAGGCAATTTTAAAAATTCAGCCGATAAACCTTCGGACCAACCCCTGAGCCCGGGAATCGTCCCTGACCCACCTGATCCTGGAATCTCGCCGCAGCCAGGTCAGTTGACGACGAGCATAGTGCCGAGTGTCCCGCTTAATGAGCCGGAAGGCCTCCTTTAGGTCGTATTTTCCGGAGAGGAACCCGGCCAGTTGGGCGTAGCCGAGTGAGGTTGCGATTCTGGAGTCCGAACCGTAACGACGGAACATTCGTTGGGCCTCCTCGACCAGTCCGTTGTCGGCCATCCAGTCCACTCGAGCGTCGATTCGACGGTAAAGTTCGTCCCTGGAACGATCCGCTCCCAACTGCAGCCACTCAAACTGCGGCCGACCCTGTCCCTGCTGTTCGGAGAACGGACGACCGGTGGCCTGCTGCACCTCCAGCGCCCGCACGACGTACCGACGGTTGTTCGGACTGATGCGCCCGGCGTAGTCGGGATCGACCTTCATCAGCCGTCGATACAGCTTGGCCGTGTCGTGCTTTTCTAATTCGTCCCTGAAGGCGTAGTTCGGTGCGACTTCCGGACCGACAAAACTGTCGACGACCGCCCGGACGTACAGGCCGGTGCCGCCGACCAGGATCGGAAGCCGTCCGCGCGAGGCAATCTCCTTCAGTCGCCATTCTGCCCGCCGATGGTACTCGGCCAGATCCAGCGGATGTCCGGGTGATTCGCTGCCCAACAGATAGTGCGCTACGCCGTCCACGACGTAGACCTGTCGTCGACCATTGCCGTAACTCTTCCATTTTCCCGTCGGAATGTCGGTACAGATCGCCGTGCCGCGATACAGCTGCCGCGAATCGGCCGAAACGATCTCGCCGCCGAACTCCCTAGCCAAAGCCATGGCCAGTGCGGTCTTGCCCGAGGCGGTCGCTCCGACCACGGCCACAGCTCTGGACAACATCTCGCCAGTCGACCGCTTTCCGATGGCGACATCTCTTGCGGTTCTGACTGCGGTCATAGGCAAAAACTCAGGAAATCAACAGACCTAGACTATCTGCCCATTCAGCACCCAATCCCGGGCCGTATCGATTCGAACCATAACCGTCCGCCCGATCAAATCCGAAGAACCTGGAAATCTAACTGCCTTCATATCCCAAGAGTTGCCCGAACAAACGCCGTCCCGACGGCAGGCTTCGACCAGCACCGGCACCGACTGACCGACGTACTTCTGATTTCGCCGCCTGACCGTCTCCTCCATGAGGTCATGCAGCTGACGCCAACGTCGTTTCTTCTCATCGCGAGTGACGTCATCCTTAAAGGCACGCCAGGCCGGAGTGCCGGTCCGCGGGCTGTACATTGCGAGGTAGGCGATGTCGAAATCCACCTCACGAAAGAGCGAGACCGTCTCATCGAACATCTCCTCGGTCTCGCCGCAGAAGCCGACGATGATGTCGGTACCTAGGCAGATCTCCGGCTTGCGCTCGCGGATGCGACGGATGACGTCTAAATAGTCCGCTCGGCCGTACTTGCGGTTCATCTTCCGCAGCATCTCGTCGCTCCCCGACTGGACCGGCAGGTGCAGATAGTTGGCCTGCTTGGGCAGGGCCAGTGCATCGATCACCTGTTCGGTCATGCTGTTCGGATGCGGTGCGGTGTAATGAATGCGGCCGAAACCATCGAACTGATTGATCTCCCAGAGCAAGGCCGCAAAGTGATCGGTATATGGGTTGCCGGCGGAAAAGCTCTCCGGGTCCGACGCCCGGTAACTGTTGACCGTCTGACCCAGCAGAGTCACCTCGGATACGCCGGCCGCAGCCAAGGCACGCACTTCAGCCAGAATGTCGGCAGCCGGACGGTTCTTCTCGAGGCCGCGGGCATAGGGCACCACGCAATACGTACAGAAGTTGTTGCAGCCGGTCTGGATGCTGACGAAAGCCTGGTGCGGACTGGAGTAGCGGGGGGCTATCTTCAGATATTCCTCCGGTCTTTCGCTGACATCGGCCTCAATCAGTCCCCTCTCGGCCAGCCATTGGGGCAAATGCACCATGTCGGCTGTGGAAAAGAACAGGTCGACATCCGGCAACTTGACCCGAATCCGCCCGTCAGTGTCGCGTCCGGCCATACAGCCGGTCACGCCGACGGTCAACCGTGGATTCGTCCGCTTCAGTTCGGCCAGTTCCCTCACCTTGCCGAAGACCCGATCCTCGGCAGTCTGGCGGACCGAACAGCTGTTTAAAATCACCAGATCTGCCTCCTTCAGGCGATCGACCTCCTGCAGGCCCAACGAGTCCAAAAGCGAGGCCAGACGTTCGGAGTCCGACTTGTTCATCTGGCAACCCAGCGTGACGATATGATACTTGGCTTGTTGCATGGGAAGTGTCGTCAACGGCAAAAATCAACCGCCAGCATAACTGTCCGTCACCGGTTAGTCAATCTGAAGCCGGTCCCAATATCGACCAGACAAACGACAAAAAATGGCTAGAAAATAACCTATTTTAGGCAAAATTATTGACAAAAGACAGTTTTAATGCTATCGTAAGGTCAATTTTAATCTTATTTTCAAACCGTCTATGGTCACCTCAAGACGGCCAAAACCTACTAAATCCAAACCTATGGGAGAACGTCTCAGACAAATCGGGCCTGAAGATACCGAAACACCCGATGACCAAGCTCGTCGTCAAGCCGAACAACTCAAAAGAGCCACCCGGGAAACGAGCGATCTGCCCATGCCAGCCTCCGACGAGGGTGAAGTAGAGCTGGACGAAAGTGACTTAATGGAGACAACTGAGGAAGAAATAGCTTCCGAGAAGTCTCGAAAGGCAGATCTTCAGGAACATCTTCGACAAGAAATTAAAAAAACCATCGACAGAAGCAAAGCTAGAAAGACTGCGGCGGCACAGACCGAAAGGGACCGTCGAGCCATGAAAAAAATAGCTGACGAGATGCAGAATCGACAGGTCAGCGGCAAAACGTCTGACAAAGCCAGGCTGCAGCAGGTTGAACTTAAACGACAGAGGGAAGCTGAAGAAGCCGAGCGTCAGGCTGCCGAAAATCAGCGTCGAGAATCAGACCTACTCAACGTCAGGGAAGCGCTAAAGCAAGCCGATCGTGCCGAAGAAGCTGCCAAAAAAGCTCAACAGATCATGGACGAAATCGATGTGCAGGAACGCAAGACAGCAGGCATTATCAAGGGCAAGGAAGACTTCGATCGAGAACAGGCCGAACGACAGCGTCTGGCACTATTGGAGGCTCTGGATAGAGACGAACAGGCAGCCGCGGCCGAAGAGTCCGAACGACAGCGTCTGGCCCGAGAAAAAAGGGAGGGCATCATCGCCGGCAAGGAAGCATTTGATCGAGAACAGGCACGAAAAAAGGCGGAAGTCGATGCCGAACAATCACAAATCAAGGGCACGGAGCAATGGAAGCAGAGACGAAACGAGTCTTTCGTTGACAGTCAGCTGATCAGGGAAACCGCTCTCAGACATGAGCAGCAGGGCGTGAGCGAACGGCAGAGTGCAGAGATGTCCTTTCGCCTTGATACGCTCAACTCATTGACCGCTGACCTTCATGCAGCCGGCATATCGGATATCGACAGCTATCGACAAGAGATGGAAGCCAATCCCCGTGAGGCCATGGCCCACACCAAACGGATGTTCAAGGATCCCGACTTCCGTCGGCTCTGGTCGTCCTATCTGGATACGGAGGCCAAAGTCAAAGTTGATTCCTACCTGTCTGGGCATAGCGAACAGGCCCCGCCGGAAGTCATGCGAGAGTTGTCCGACGTGACGGAAGATGAGATCGATGCCTCGCTCGAGGCTGGCCTAAATCAGGCTCTGACGCCGGAAGAGAAGGCTAAGCCGGAAATAGCCAGAAAGTATTGGGACATCAAGCAGCTGATCGACGAAAAAGAAAATCTGCGCAACCAGATGGCCAAGATGACCAAACCGTTGAATCCGGAAGAGGTCAACCTTGCGCTGGAGCGGCACAGCTGGAGGGACCTAGCGCTCATCGCCAAACACAGCCTCAAGTTGGTCACCGATGGCGCCTACCGAAAACAATGGCAGAAGCTGGAGACGGTTCGCGGCAAGCTCAAGGATGCCAGGAAGGAAGTGACAGCGCTGGAGAAAAAGATCGTCCGCTAGCCAAATCAGATTCGATCCACAGCCAAAACGCCGGACTTCCAAATCCGGCGTTTTGTGTTGGAAAAATCTCGACCTCAGGTCCATAATAAAGAAGAGGCGAAGTTCAAGTTGCTGTTGCACCACCCGACAGGTATTGATGAAGTGCCTCGTTGGGCGTCAGATACCCAAGCGACTTCCGGGGAAGGCAGAAGTAGGTCGGTATGCCGTACTCCTCACCAAGAACTCCGTGCCTCGACCCCTCACTCCCGTTGTCGAAGGCCACACTCCGCACGAACCGGTGTGGCAGGGTCTCGGCCGTCCGGCGCAGGGCATGCAGTGTCTCCACTGCAGTGCGGTCCGGGCACCAGGAGAGGCGACAAACTTTGAGTACCCGATCGACCTGGACCGAGAGAAGCCCCTTCGTTGACCGCCAGACCATCGAGTCAGACTCTAGGTGTCCAGGCAGACCATCCTCCGGTCGCTCCGAGATGGGGATTCGACCCTCAATCTGCGATGTTTTGGGCTTCCTGCCCTTGTGGGAGAACCGTCTCCGACGCCCCGTCCAGAGGTATTTTGAAAGGCCACCGAATTTGCCTCCACCCTCGTACAACCATCGGCATGTCGTCTCGTGGCTTATTGTCACACCCTGCAACTCCTTCGGCGCAAGCTTCGATGCTGTCCTCCCTGCAATCTTCCCAGGCGACCAGCCTGCGCGTAGTCTGCCTTCGACCCAAGCTGCCAGATTGGGATCACGGTCGAGTCTGCGCCCTCGTACCCGCTTGGCTAGTCGTACAACGGACCGCCCATGTGCCTCGGCGGCCAGGTACCGGCCATACCGTCCCCGGTTCCTCCTGACCTCGCGGGACAGGGCTGAATGGTCCCTACCCATTTCCCGGGCTATCCGTCGGAGACTCCATCTTCCAAGTAGACGTAATTCCAGGAACTGCCTTTCAGGCAGTGAAAGTTCCCTGTGTTGCATGTCGAGTGGCATCATGTTCTTAGGACCTAATCCTGCCACGGGTGGTGCAACGAGTATAGAATGTCGCGAGTCAAGGGCAGAGTTGACTCCCAGGCTCCAAGCTGCTACCTTTACCAGTCCAAGCAAGTCGTCCGCAAGACGACAAGCAGGAGGATAAAATGAAAAAAAGAAAAAACTCTGGAGCTAGGATCATTAGCCTAGAGCAGAGGAAAGAGGATAAATCCCAACTGAGGCGGATAGAACAGATACCAATGACCTTCGTCTCGACGATCCACCTGCGTCTAGGGCTGATTGTCGGTCACACGACCGAGACCGAAAAGCTGTTCGACTGGATGGGCCGGTGCCGCTGGCAGGTGCTTCACCTGAAAACAAGAAAAAAAGCGTCCACCGGAAAAAACCCTATATGGGATGTCCTGTGTATCGAGGAAGAGCACTACGAGCGGCGACTACGATTGCGGATTAACATTGATCTCTATCCCCTCTTCCCGAATATCGGCGAGCTGGACATCGGCGAGCTGTTCCGAATTCAGTTGGAGACCCCGTCCGGACTCTGCCATTCCTTCCGTAACATTCCATTCCATCTTGAAGAAGATGGAGAAACATCTGAAGGAATGGGAAATCCCTTCTGGGGGACAAGGCGGAACCGCCCGAAACAACGACCACCATACCTGAAGGTGGTCTCATGACGGAAATTCTTCCCTTGAAGACGCGCTACGGCGCGTTTCTTTTTTGTCTACGTACTTGCTCAGATAACCAAAAAATGCTATAATTTAAGCGTTAATTCACTACAATTGAAACTTTCAAAACTATGGGTGCAGAACAGCCGTTCAATCAACCTCAAGAGGTTAGTGACGCTGACAGGAAACAAGCGATGAACCTCACCGAGATGAGAATGCCGGTAGAACTGACCGTCACCGAAAACAAATACTTTCAGGTTCTGACTGACAGAGATGGCGGTTATCTGGAGGTCGTCAAGAAGTCAGAAGGCCAAAAGCTGCTGGAGGAAATGAAAGCTGAGCCAGAAAAAAGAGCCGAGGCGGCAATTGAACTAGCCCAGACCAACTTGGACATGCTGATCCGAACGCTGAAGAATCGCTTTCAGATCGATGACCCGGAGGCTTACCTCGATCAGCTCAGTTTCTCCTGGACCGCTACGCTCGGACACATAGCCAAAACGGCGGCAGATCCGGAGTTTAGGACAGTCTTCGATGACTACCGCCGACAGGCCGATTACCTGACTGAAGCGCAAGCGGAACTTGAGGTCATAAGGAACGGGAAGACGAACCCAGAAGCGAACCTAGCACGCCAAATCGCCAACGAACGAACTTATCAAATCAAGAGAGCGGCTCTGAGAGCCGTCCGAGGAAACCGCAACGACAGTGGCTCCTCGTCCCCGACACTCGGCACTACGGGACACGGAAAATAATCCTTAAAAAGAAAAACCGGCCTATGTGGCCTGTTTTTCTTTTCGGAAAAACTTACGCAAGGTCTTCTCGACATCAAAACACCGACGACCTAACAAGATCGTCAGTGCCTTTCTGTCTTTCTTTCCTATGTACCTATAACTCAGCCGAACGGTCGGTCAGCACTCTCTTCACCCGACCGACGAACTCGGCATAGGGCAGCTGAACCTCCTCCTTCTGTCCGCGCAGACGCACAGTCAGATCCTCCAGCGACTTCTCCCGGTCGCCGATCACCAGCATGTACGGCACCTTGGCCTTCTCGGACTTGCGGATCTGATAGCCGACCGTCTCCTGTAGCTCGTCGAAACCGACGCGAATCCCCTCTGCCTCAAGCTGCCCAACCAGCCGGCGGCAGGTGTCCCAATGGTCCTGGCTGACCGGTATCACCTGCACCTGGACCGGCGCCAGCCAGGCAGGAAATGCGCCAACGTAATGCTCGATCAGGATGCCCATGAAGCGTTCGATCGATCCGAGCACAGCCCGATGAATCATGACCGGCCGGTGCTTGGCTCCGTCCTCGCCGGTGTACTCGAGTTGAAACCGCTCCGGCAGGTTGAAGTCCAGCTGACAGGTAGCCAGCTGCCACTCGCGACCGATGGCGTCCTTGGCGATGTAGTCGATCTTCGGTCCGTAGAACGCGGCCTCGCCCACGCCCAGCTCGAACTCGTATCCCTGGTCGCGGATCGACTTTTCGAGCATAGACTCGGCGCGCTGCCAGACTTCGTCGTCGCCCAGATAGGCCTGCCTGTTTTTCGGGTCATGCACCGACAGGCGCAGGCGCAGCGGCATGCCGAAACCCTCGTAGAACTTGCGAATGATCTCCTGGACGATCTTAACCTCCTGCTCCACCTGGTCCATGGTGCAGAAAACATGTGCGTCGTCCTGGGTGATCGACCGGACGCGCGACAGTCCCTGCAGCTGTCCGGTGTTCTCGTCACGGTAGACGGTCGTCACTTCGGACATGCGGATCGGCAGGTCGCGGTAGCTCCGCGGAGACGAGGCGAAGATCTGGGTGTGATGCGGACAATTCATCGGCTTGAGCACGAACTCGTCGTCGGTCTTCTTGCTGCGGACATGGAATAGGTCGTCCTCAAACTTATCCCAATGGCCGGAGGTCCTGTACAGGTCAGACTTGGCGATGTGCGGGATGTGAACTCGGCGGTAACCGACCGGAACCTGAAGCGACGAGACATACCTTTCCAGCTCCTCGCGCACGACCGTCCCCCGCTCGGTGAAGAGCGGCAGGCCTACGCCCACGAGCGGCGAGAAGGCGAACAGGCCCAGTTCGGCGCCGAGCTTGCGATGGTCGCGCTTCTCCGCCTCCTCGAGCATCTTAAGATGCGCATCGAGTTCCTCCTGAGTCTCGAACACGTAACCGTAGATGCGCTGCAGCATGGGGTTGTCCTGATTGCCGCGCCAATAGGCCCCAGCCACCGACTTGAGCTTGAACGCCCCGATGTCCCGCGAACGCTTCACGTGCGGACCGCGGCATAGGTCGACGAACCCGTCGCCAGTCCAGTAGACCGAGACCGTTTCGGCCCCCCCGCCGCCAATCGCCCCCTCTTCGTCGGGGTTGACGCTGGTAGTCCCCTTTTCCTGAAGCGACTTGAGCAGGTCGAGCTTGTACCCCTGATTGCGAGTGCGAAAGAACTCGATAGCCTGATCCATGGACATTTCCTCACGACGAAACTCCTCGTTTCGCTCGACGATCTTGTGCATGCGCTTCTCGATCTTGGCCAGGTCCAAAGCGGTAATCGGAGTCGCCACATCGATATCGTAGTAGAAACCGTCCTCGATTACCGGACCGATACCGAACTTGGCCTCAGGATAGAGCTCTTGAATGGCCGCAGCCATAACATGAGCCGCAGAGTGCCGCATCTCGTCCACCCATTTGAAGTCAGAAGGCTTTACAGCTCCCATATATTTTCGCTTAGTTTACGCATTTGAGCGTACCATCGCCCATTTGCTTTAGGCAAGCCAGTCCGGCAGTCCGGCCGACCCCCAAGAAAAACTCCCAATTTTGGGCTATACTTTGAGTAATCTAAAGACAAGACTAATCTCAACCAAACTTTTATGGGCAGACCGATGGACGAAACTATAGTCGGATATCCGCAAATGCCGGGGGAAAATGAAAGCGGAGCAGAAACATTGAACGACAGCGACCAAACCGTAGACCCGACGCGAATGGACGATTTTCGGAAACTAATGAAAAAAGCAACCATCATGCGCAATCCTGACGGTCTTCCGGACCGGAGAATCGTCGAAAACCTGATGGACACAGTAGATCTGACGTCGGCCGAACGAAAAGTCTTCTGGAAGAAGGAGCAAAAAGAAGCTGTAAAGATGGGGGAACTTTTACGCGATCATGTTGCAATGCGTGAAGTAAAAACACGAGAGACTGCAGTGCCAAGAAAAATGGAAGTGGCTAGGGAGTATATTCAAGGCGTTTCGTCGGATGACCACCAATCAGTGGTCGGGCCTGTCCACGAGAATGCTAGGGAATTCCAGATCAAAGAGTACAGAACTCTTTCCCCCGAGGAGCAGGCAACAGCGAGTAGAGAGATGAGCCTGACTGAGGCCGAAAAACCGCATAGGAGTAAGGCGAAAAATACGGGACTACTGCGACGCATCGGAGACTGGTTCTCGCGCTAGAACACCCTACAGCAAAGCCCGACCCAAAGAGGGACGGGCTTTTCATTTCGTAGACGCGTACCCCAACGCAAAGATCCAGAAAATGGAGACTGATCCAATACAGACACACTGACTCCAACTTTCAATTTTCCAGTAAGCCTGCTTAACTAAAAATTGCTTTAAACAAAGCGTTATTCACACAGACATCGCCAAACCAACTTAATCCAAACTCACATGGAAAGAAGTCCGAGCGAAGTCCAATCCTCACCTGTGTCGGAAGAGGCTTTATCGAGACAACGCCTCGAAAAGGCATCTTCAAATGCTGAGGAAAAACGACGACTCAAATTGACGTAGAAACCGGAAAATTCGATAAATTAAGAATGGCGAGAGAAGAGCTTTACGACGCTGTAGCAGGAACCCCGTTCAGCCGACGGGAAGCGCAAGTATTTTCGCCGGATCAAGCAGCCGAAATACGCAGAAAAGCGGAAAATCTTGGAAGACAAAAAAGGGCTGAAGAAGAGACCGACAGACAGACCGAGCGGCATTCTAGGGGTTTTCTCGATCGACTGCTGCACTGGAGGCCAAAGGACGGATAGACCAGTCGCTCTCGATTCATTGCTGCAGCCTACTGATCAACGCGATTGTGAGGCATTCTCTAAAATTCCAAAGGCCTAACGGCCAAAAAATTTAGTGCTGAAGTGATTATTGATATAAGATGTCCATAAGAACGTAAAACGTGCATCAATATTAGCCGTAGGCAAAAAAATATGGAGAACATGGAAAGTCATACGGGGGAACCGCAAAGACGGTTCAGAACTCAAGACCAGAGTCCAGAGGCTGGTGTATTACCAATTCGAGAGCAGCTTCTTGAAAGACTTTGGAAGAAGACAATGAAGATGGGACTTATCATAAACAAAAAAACGGGTCTTTTTGAGGACAGGAACCGCTTCGAAAGACTGATGAGCGATCAAGAACTCACGGATATGGAACGACAAGCTTTCCTCAAAAAAGAGGAGAATGAGGCCCGAAGATTTCTCACGATGGGTGAGGCATTAAGAACTGAAGGAGAATTTGGATCGGCACCGTCAGAGCTGATCAGCCCACCGTCTCTGTCAGAGAAGGAAAAAAGTCTGCTGCACAAAAATCAGCTCATAGCATTTCAAAATGCCATAAAAAAAGGAACGGTCCCCATTGATTCAAAAACTGGCCTGCATGAAAGAAAAGGGCTCGAAATACTGATGAACCACCATGAACTTACCGACAAGGAACGGATCTCCTTCCTGGAAAGGGAGGCCCAGATGGCGGAAACTTTCCTTAAGCTAAGAGAGATTATTGATTTTGAGGAGAAGAACAGAGGACGGCTAAATGAAATGCTCGGTCCTGCTATTGTGTCAAAAAAGGAGAAAAAGGAAGAGAGAGAGGAATGAAAACGACAAAAGACTGAGAGAAAAGATGAAAGGGATCAGACGCAGCAGAAAAGAGATCCATAAAGAAACTGCCTCACCATCTTCAAATCCGAGATCCACCACGAGACAGCCCTGGGGTACAAGAGCGGGTTTTTTCGGAGAGACGAATTTGAGTCAGTCGTCAGCAGGAAAAGAAGTCAAAACTGTAGCCTATCCGCCGACTGACACTAAATCGGCTGGTGAGAAAGGTGGTATTTTCTCAAAAATCCTTAAAAAGTTACGGGGAGAGTAACGTGAATCTGACGGAAAAAACGTCGTGAGATGGCCAATAAGCCGACCTAACAGGCCGGCTTATGTGTCTTTCTGACCGACTCAAAAACTAAAGGACGGCCCCATAAGGAGACCGTCCTGGAAAGGAATGAACGACAACCCAGAAGATCAGTAGTCGTTCATCCAACAATCGGCGGCATTGAGCTTGTTATAGAGCGTTTCCATGCCGCCCAACTGTACCAAGCTGAACATCGCCCTGATGGTGATGCCATCGACCAGCACCTCAACTACGACGGCATTTGTCTGAGGATCCATCCTTCGGCCATACCTGGTCGGAGAACCCCGCAGTCCATCTTCGTCTACGGGCGTAAACATGACGTCCGACGATCCGCCAGACATCTTGACGAGGTCACAAAATCTATCCAACTCGTCCATCTTTCCCTCCATTCGGCGGTTATATACGACCATGTCGCAAAGCCGAACTGACCAGTTAAGCAAAAAAAACAGCCCTTGTCAAGGCCGGAGGCTTTTCGCTGATCAATTTTTCCCCTTACAATAAAGAGAGGGCAGACGTCACCTGACCTCGATCATGATATGCTCGGCCACGTTCGGCAGTCGCCGCAGCCAGAACGGGCACAGGCTGACCGAGGCGGAAGACACGCCGTCCAACCCTTCCAGGTACTGCACGGCCGCAGTCGAAGTCACGCCGACCAGCTTCTCCGGATCCAGTCCGGCGGCCTCGGCAGACAATATCGAGGCACCCTGCACGGTCACTCGAACGTTGGCCCGGCGGCCGATCAGGTCGATCTTCTCGATCTCCGTCCTGGACGTATCAACATTGACCGTCGCCAGCTCCCGACCGAACAGCAGACGGGCGGTCAGCATTCTGTTGACGCTCCCATCGAAGGCCGAACGATCGAAGAACACCCCCTTGCCCTCGACGGTCACGGACAGGTTGAAGCTCTCCGTCTCCTCCCCGATCTCGGTATCGGCCAGCCGTTTGGTCACGTCGAACGAAAACAGCTCTCCGTCTGGCCGGCTGCCGTCATCCCTGGCCTGTCCGCGCAGGGCAGAAGTCAGTTCTGAACTCAGACGTCCTACCATCTCGTCCTCGGCCTTGGACAGCTCGGCCGCCGTCACCATGTATGTCTCCTTCCTTCCGCCCATGAGCGAACCGACCGTCTCGACACTGAAGAACTGACGCGTTCCCTCGTTCAGGCCGGGAATGGTGAAGGTGGTCTCGCCGACGTCGCCGGACGGACCGGACTCGTCGGACACGGCTACACCTTCGACCGATCCGAAGGCCGGCACTACCACGGTATCCTTCAGCCTGAACTGCACTCCGTCCGGAGTGACCAGACGAGTCGAGGCAACCAGAGTCTGGGCTCGAGATAGCTCACTGACGATCCGCACCCGGCCCTCGGCCCTGGTTTCGACCGTCACGGACGAAGAGACCGGAAAGCTTTCGGTCGCCGATCTTGAGATCTTATAGACCGATCCGGGAACCTCATCGCCGGTCGGACTGGAGGCAATATCGACGATCAGTTCGGACTCGATGTCCCTCTGTTTGGACAGCACCACGACGGTAGCGCGGGAAAAGACGATCAGCAACGAAAACACGGCAATGGCCGCTGTCACGACCACAAAAACGAAGGCGATCAGACGGTTGGTCCTCCAGTGCCGTGCTGAGCAGTTCTGTTTCGGTTCGCTTACCTGTATCATAGCCGCCTTAAATGTAGCACGATCGAACCTAATTGGGCAGGGTGAACGCCCCAGACAGCGACCGATACCGAACCTGACCGGTCTCCAACGTAGAGTTCAGCCCCGCACCGCACCACGTCCGAACAGACGCTCGACCGAGACGATCAGGTCGCTCGAGACCGCCACCCGAAAGCTGGTCTCGATCTGTTTTTCGCTGCCGCCATCCTTGACGACCAGGACGACCCGCCGTCCGCCGGGATATTTCTCGAAGACCCGTTTTAGTTCCTGAGCGATCGACGGTGCCATAGTCGGCGGAACCCGGACCAGAACCTGTTCCGTGGCCATGGTCATTGTCGCACCGGAGACCGAGGCCTTGCGCCCACCCAAGGTCAGCATGTCCCGCACGTCGACCGCGTTCTCCGACGACAGCGCCGTAGCCTTCTCGCAGATCACCTTAGGGTCGCCGTCGCGTTCGTCGTACTTGCCCTCGACCAGCACCGGCTGGTCCTTGATCCAGCAGGCCTTGGACTCGCCGTAGGTGCGCGGAAAGACCACCACCTCGACTTCGCCCGAACCGTCGTCCAGCTTGGCGAAGGCCATCGGTTCCTGCTTCTTCTTGGTCAATATCTCGCGCACGTCGGACAGGTTGCCGGCGACACGGAAGAGTCCGACCTGCCCCTTCTGTCCGCGAATGTCGGCGATCGACGTCAACAGGCCCTTGAACACCTGAGCGTATTCGGCGAACGGATGCTCGGAGACGTAAAGCCCCAGCAGTTCCCTCTCCCAAGCCAACTTCTCGCGTTTGGTGGCCGGCGGAACCTCGCGCAGCGCGACCGACGCCTCGTGCCCCAGGACCGGAGCAGAAGCGAACAAGTTGCTCTGACCTGATGCTGCATCCTTCATGGCACTGCGGTTAAACTGCAGAATCTGGTCGAGCGAGGCCAACAGCTGATTGCGCTCGCCCAGGCAGTCCATGGCTCCGGCCTTGATCAGCGACTCCAGCACGCGCTTGTTGAAGCTCTTGGTCTCCACCCTCGAGGCCATGTCGGAGATCGAACGGTAGGTGCCACCCGACTTGCGCTCGTCGATGAGTGCCCGAGCCACGTCGATACCCACGTTCTTGATCGCCCGCAACCCGAAACGGACGGTCTGGTCGTCGATGTAGGTAAAATCGACCAACGACTCGTTGACGGACGGCGGCAGGACCTTGATGCCGAGACGTTCGCATTCCTGCACGACGACCGCCACCTCGTCGAGGTCATGCGACTCGCAGGTCAGGAGCGCCGCCATGTACTCGGCGGTCCAGTTGGCCTTCAGGTAGGCGGTCTGATAGGCCACCATGCCATAACTGCAGGCGTGAGCCTTGTTGAAACCGTAAGCCGCAAACGGCTCAATCAGCCGCCATAGCTCCCAGGCCTTTACCTCGGACAGTCCGCCGAACTCCTGGCAGCCGGTGATGAACTTATCCTTCTGTCTGGCCATCTCGGCCGGAATCTTTTTGCCCATGGCCTTCCGCAGCTTGTCCGCCTCCAACCAGTCGTAGCCGGCGAGCGTAATAGCCGTAAGCATGACGTCGTCCTGATAGACCAGCAGTCCGTAGCTCGCCTCGAGCGCCTCCCTGAGTCGCGGGTCGGGATAGTCGATGAGCGACGGATCGTGCTTGCGACGAATGAACTCGGGGATGGACTCGATCGGACCCGGACGGTAGAGCGCGACCATGGCCATGATGTCCGTGACCGTAGTCGGCTCGAGCTGGGTCAGGTACTTGGTCATGCCCGAACCGCCGAGCTGGAACAGGCCGGTCGTGTCGCCGCGCTTCAGCAGGGCATAGGTCTTGGGGTCGTCGAGCGGGATGTCGTAGATGTCTATGTCGATGCCCTTGGTCTTCCTGATGGTCTTGACCGCCAGACCCAAGATCGACAGGTTGCGGATGCCGAGGAAGTCCATCTTGACCACGCCGGCCGCCTCCACCTGGTGCATGTCATATTGAGTGATCAGCTTCTCGCCTCCGGTCTCCTTCTGCAGGGCGGTGTACTCGGTGAGCGGGCGCGGCGCGATCACCACCCCGGCCGCATGCACCGAACAGTGGCGAGCGCTGCCCTCGACCTTCTGGGCCAGACCGAGCAGCTTCCTGACCTGAGGGTCGGTATCATGGAGTTCCTTGAGCTCCGGCTCCTCCTCGAGCGCCCGGGCGATGGTCATGGCGAACCCCTGACTGCCCATCGGCACCAGTTTGGCCACCCGGTCGCAGAAGGCGTAGGGCAAGCCGAGCGCCCGACCTACGTCGCGAACCGCACCACGCGCGGCCAACGTGCCGTAAGTCCCGATCTGCGCCACCTTGTCGTGGCCATACTTCTCGGTGACGTAGGCGATCATCTCGTCGCGCCGCGAGTCCTCGAAGTCGCCGTCGATGTCGGGTGCGGACGGACGCATCGGATTGAGGAACCGCTCGAACGGCAGGTTGTAGGTCAGCGGATTGACCGGCACGATGTCGATCGCGTAGGAAACCAGCGAACCGGCAGCCGATCCCCTGGTCGTGGCCGCAATCCCCTGCCTCTTGGCAAACCTCATGTAGTCGGAGACGATCAAGAAATACGACGCGTAACCCTTAGTCTTGATGACGTCCAGCTCATACTCCATCCGTTCGCGAATGACGTCGGTGACCTCGGGAAACTTTTCATCGATACCCCTGATCGTCTCCTCGCGCAGCTGCTCGTCATAGGTTTTGCCTTCCGGAATCTTGAAGTCGGCAAAGTACCATTTGTCCAAGTCCAGTTCGACATTACAGCGGTCGGCGATACGGTGGGTGTTCTCAATCGCCTCGGGCACGTCGGCGAAGACCTGCTCCATATGCTCGCCGGAAACGAACGAATAGTCGGCGTTGGTCATCGTCTTGCGTCGATCGTCCTGTACGGTCTTGCCGGCGCCGACGCACATCAGAACGTCGTGAGCCTCGGCGTCGTCCGGCTGGAGATAGTGTACGTCCTTGGTGGCGACGAGCGGCAAACCGATTTCCACGGACAACTTTCGAAGGTCCTCATTCCTGGCATTCTGCTCGTCGAGCTCCGGATGGTCCTGTATCTCCAGAAAAAAGTTGTCCGAACCGAAAATGTCGGCGTACTCGCGGGCGACCCGTTCGGCCCGCGTCCAGTCGTCGAGGTTCAGGGCCTTGTTGATCTCGCCCGACAATCCGCCCGACAGTCCGATCAGTCCGGCCGAATGCTTCCGCAGCACTTCCTTGTCGATGCGCGGCCGGTAGTAGAAGCCGTCGACGCTGGCAACGGTCGCAAGCTGCAGCAAATTGCGATAGCCCTCCAAGTTCTCGGCCAAAAGCACCAACTGATAGTTCTGGTCGTCGATACGCGGCCGCTTGTCGATCAGCCGGTCGAGCGCCACATAAGCGCACATTCCGATGATCGGCTTGATCTCCTGCTTGAGGCAGGCCTGATAGAACTCGACCCCGCCGTACATGGCCCCGTAATCGGTGAGCGCCACCGCATCCATACCCAAATCCTTGGCGTTCTTAACCAGACCCTTGATCTGCGGCAGGGCCCGAAGCATCGAGTAGTGGGAATGGACGTGGAGATGAACGAATTTCGAGGGCATATGGATCAGATCACAAACAACGAGTCACGAAGGGGGCGATAACGCTAGATCCATACCGTAAACAACTCACCGCCCATAACTTAATGAAATGGCCGCTTCAA
This sequence comes from Parcubacteria group bacterium CG1_02_58_44, assembly GCA_001872545.1. Lineage (GTDB taxonomy): Bacteria > Patescibacteriota > Patescibacteriia > SG8-24 > SG8-24 > UBA1561. Next base: position 24,917 of record MNWN01000039.1, on the reverse strand, counting down.
GACAGTTGAGTTGCAACTTACCCCACCCTATACAAGCGGACAACTTGACAAAAGAACCTTAATTCCAATCCTCAACCCCGACCGCGTCCGTGCCCCAAACTAAACGGCAGAATGTCGTACTCATCGAGTTCACCATCCTCTTTCGAGAACGGAAAAATAGTCACTCCTGTCGTTTCATCCAGAAGGTTCTCGTATTCGTACTGTTCAATCGGTGCGTTTCGGAAATAAAAATCACTTTGACTCATCAGCCTCAAAAGGTAAACGCCGGCCTCTTCAGCCGATTTAACCTTATCCGGAACCTGTCTCAACCTCTTAATCTCGGAGAAAAACTGGTCTGCCGTTCCGTTTTCAAAAGCCCGATCCAAATTAACTGCCAGCCAAAAAGGAGAAATGAAGCTTGACTCGACCATCCAGACGTCCAGACCAATCAACTCGGCATAACCGTACTGTTCAACCAAATCGACGTACAGACGAATCATTTTGGCCATCATCTTGTTGCCTACCTCTGCACCGTCATGTTTCGACACCTTCTGTCGACGTTCATACTCAGTCGGTCGAAGAATATGCCGAACCGTATCCAACAGACAGGCCTCAGTCAGCCGAATTTCCGTGTCATTGGCCCAAACCTGGTTGAGAGTCAGATCACGACTGTCAAAATATTCCCATTCGTCACCAATAACCTCGACACCGTTTCCGGTCTCCATGTCATCGGGCATAAATTCATATCCGACCTGGACATCCAAATCTTTTTCTGGCTTCCGCCAAGACAAACGAATTACATCCAAGTCACGTGGCTGACCTGACACATCTATACCCAAAGCCCTTTCCAGCAAGACCCGAGCCGCACCACCCTTATAGCCGTAACCGTCCGGCAGGCGCATGTCGGCGGAAAAATGACTATCCACCGAAAGTACGAAAACTCTACTCCGAGATTCACTTTCTGTTCCGTCAGACTGATCGGCAAATGCCTGTTCCTGATTTACCTCAATCAGACGATCCAAAAACTTCTGGCTAATCCCATATTCATGCAGCAGGTCTGTCACGTCCGATGACAAAACAGCCGCATCACGCCTTGCCTTTTCCGAATCCATCCGATCCTGCTGCTCCGCAGTAAAAGACTCGTACTCCGGAAACTTCTCTCGAACGAGCCTTGTCATCTGTTCCCTAAAACTAAACGACGACCGTAATTCAGATTCGATCTCCAAATACCTTTCCGACATAGAACGAAAGTTTAGTTAAGTCACCAACCACCATTACGTTAGTCGTTGTCCAGCCGGCTTTCAAGTCCTTTGAAGATGTCGCCTTCAGGAAGAAACTCCCCGAAAAACTACCTAAAGCAAAGAGACGGCAGAAGCCGCCTCTATTTTTCCGTACAGCAGACCGTCACTTCTTGACGGCCTTTTTCTTCTTCAGGGCTCCCTTGGCCCGTTCCTGAATGCCCCAGCTGATCAGTTCCCTGACTGCCTGGGCCACCAGCGTGAACGATGCGGCCGAACGTTCCATCTTGTCATGCGCCGACCTGGCGAAGTCCTCGACCTTCTCCACCGCACCGCGAACCTGCCACACCAGCGACTCGGTGTCACGAACGATAGCGATGACGTAGTAGAGAAGCCACGACAGAAAGACCGTCAGCCAAAGAACGCTGAAGGCCAGAACCATGTAGAGAAGGTCTTTGCTGGACTCAATAAGCATAAAGGTACAAAAATAATTTGTTATCGATTGTAACTATAGCAGATTGTTAGCCGTGGGGCTAAGAGAAAGCCGGTTCGACATGACCAAAAGCCACAAAATAAATCCGGCAGGCAATGCGCCCGCCGGACTCTCTTTCATAAAACCAAAACGTAATTCGATCAGTCCCTCAATCTGGCCTGAAGCTTGCCGGCCAGCAACTTGACGATCTTTCCGACCTCGCCGTCGATCTCCTCGGCGGTCAAGGTCCGGTCGTCGTGACGGAAGGTCAGATGCAGCGAAAAGCTCTTGTGACCGTCGGGAATCCCCTCTCCGGCATAGATGTCAAACAGCCGTATCTCGCGCAGCACGTCCGAAACGCCGCTGATCGCCGTCTCTACGGCACCGTACTCGACCGCTTCCGGTACGATCACTGACAGGTCACGACGGATTGGCGGGAACAGCGGGATGGGCTGATATCTGGTTTCCGTCGCCGCCGCGCCAACCAGGACAGACAGGTCGAATTCGGCCGTACAGACACGTCCGTCGATACCGAACGACTCGAGAACCTCGGGATGTATCTCGCCCAGGGTGCCAATGGCGGTATCGCCGACATACAGGTCCACCGTCCGTCCGGGATTCCACAGCCGACTTTCGACGGAGACCTCCCGACACATCTCCACTCGACGGTGCATGACCCCGAATTCGGCCTCCAGTACGCCCTTGACCCGACGGAAAAGGCGGTCGCCGTCGTCGTCCGGACCGTAGGCGGCCAGCAGTACCACCAGCCGCTCGTCCGGCAAATTGGCCCCGGCATTCTTGATGTAGACGTTACTTATCTCGAACACCTCACCGTCCGGAAACAAACCGCTGTTTTCGTTGACTGTCTCGAGCAGGCCAGGAATGAGCGACGGACGCAAAAACTCGAAATCGGACGACAGCGGATTGGACAGCCGGAGGCAGTCCTTGGCATCGTAGCCGGCCTTGGCCAGCAGTTCCGACGATACGAGCGAGTAATTCAAAATTTCAGTGAAGCCCAACGAGGCGAAAAACCGCTTGAGCTGTCCCTCGGACAGAAGAACCGGGTCGACCGGGTCGACCGGCAGCTCGCCGTTCGGAATCTCGGACGGCAGGTTAGAGTAGCCGTAAATCCGGGCGATCTCCTCGGCAAAGTCCCGCTCGCCCTCAATGTCACGGACACGCCAGTACGGCACCTCGACGTCATAGAGGGCCTTCCCCTTCCTGAAGGGCGAACGCCTGGTCACGCCGAAACCGAGCGACTTTAGGATCTTGACCATGCGGACGGTCGGAACCTTCACTCCGATGAGCTGCTCGGCGCGTTCCGGACGGAACGAGTACTTGACCTTCTTGTGCGGCGTGCTGCGCAGGTCGAAAACCGTGCTGACCATCCGGCCGCAGGCTACCTTCTGACACAGTTCGATCGCCCGCGCCAGTGCGGTCTGGGTCTGTTCCTCGGGCAGTCCCTTCTCGAACCGCAGCGACGAATCGGAACGCAGGTCCAGGTCACGGCCGGTCCGTCGCACGGAGACCGGATCGAAGGTCGCCGCCTCAAACACGATCCGCTTAGTCCGATCCGTCACGCCGGTATCCTCGCCGCCCATCACTCCGGCCACGGCGATCGGCTTGTCCTCGTCGGCGATCACCAGATGCGACGCCGCCAGGGACTTCTGACTGCCGTCGAGCAGCCTGATCGACTCCTTGGGCCTGGCCTGACGGATGCGGATGGTGTTGCCGGTCAGGGTGTCGTAGTCGAAGGCGTGCATGGGCTGGCCCAGCTCCAGCATCACGTAGTTGGTGATGTCCACGACGTTGTTGATCGACCGGATGCCGGCCAGATGCAGCCGACTCTTCAGCCACCAGGGCGACGGACCGACCTCGATCCCGTCCATGACCACGGCCTGATAGCGAGTACAGAGCTTGAGTTCGTCGTTCAGGACGGTCAGCGGCAGCGGATCGACCGACTTGGCCAACGACGGGACCAGCGCCTCCTTGTGAAGAAACGGAACCTCGAAGATAGCCGCCGCCTCGCGGGCCAGGCCGACCGCGGAAAACGCGTCCGGCCGGTTGGTCGTCACTTCAATATCGAAAACCGTGTCGTCCAGGTCAAGTGCCTTGGCCAGACGGGTGCCCGGCTTGGCCTTGCACCAGCTCATGTCCAGTATTTCGCGCTCGGCATGCGGAAAGGCCTCCTCCAGACCGATCTCATTGGCTCCACAGATCATGCCGTCGCTCCTGACACCGCGAATCTCGGTCGACTCCAGACGAACCGGCTCGCCGCTGCCGTGCCAGCGCACCATCGCGCCGGACAGTGCCACCACCACCTTCATGTCCACAGTCAGGTTGCTGCCTCCGCAGACGATATTCGACCTCTCGGTCCCCAGGTCGGTCACGGCGATCTTCAGCTTGTCGGCGTTCGGATGGGGCTTGACCTCGACGATACGTCCGATGACCATGCCGTCGAACTGCGAACCCTGCGGATACAGCCTCTCGACCGACGGACCGGACAGAGAAATGCGGCGCGCAAAATCCTCCGGTGATTCCTTCAGTCCGACGAATTCCCTGATCCAGTTGTACGAGACAAGCATGTTCATAGGTGGTCGATTCAAAACTGATTCAGGAACCGGAAATCGCTCCGGTACAGGACACGAATGTCGTCCACCATGATGCCCGAACGCATCATCATGGTCCGCTCCACTCCCCAACCGAAAGCCAGGGCCGAATACTCGTCCGGATCCACGCCGCCGGCCTTGAGCACGTTAGGATGCAGCATGCCGGCGCCGCCCAGCTCCAGCCAGCCCTCCTTGCACAGACGGCACTTGGACCCGCCCTCCAGCCGACCGGTGCCGCCGCAGATGCCGCAGCTGATGTCGACTTCGAAGCTCGGTTCGGTAAAACGGAAATGGAAAGGACGCAGGCGCGTCCGGCGGTCCGGACCGAAAAACTCGTGGGCGAAATGGTCGAGCACTCCCTTGAGATGGGTGACCGTCACACCGCGGTCGACGAGCAGTCCCTCGAACTGGTGGAACATGGGCGTATGCGATACGTCGATCTGCCGACGGTAGGTCTTCGAGATGTTGATCATGCGAATCGGCAGCCGTCCCTTCTTCAGCTCACGCGCACTGCCGGAGGTGGTATGCGGCGTCAGCACCATCTTGCCCAGCTTGCGGTGCGACGGCGCGTCGACGAAGAACGTCTCCCATTCGTCGCGGGCCGGATGGTCGGGCGGCATGTTGAGCGACTCGAAGGTAAACCAGTCCCATTCGACCTCCGGATGCCTGACCCGAGTGAAGCCCAGCCGAGAAAAAATGCCGACGATGTCATCGATGGCCTGGGTGGTGAGATGCAGATGGCCCTTCGGCGGTTCGACCCCGGGAACGGTCACGTCGATCCGATCCTGGTCGGCCAGCGAGGCGAACCTGGCCCGCTGCAGCTCCAGCCGACGGCGTCCGACGGCTGCATCGATCTCCTGCTTGACCTCGTTGGCCAGCCGACCGATCTCCCGCCGTTCGCCTTCGGACAGTCCGCCCAGCTCCTTCATGGCCTGACTGAACTCGCTCTTGCGGCCCAGGTTGAAGACCTCGACCGCCTCGAGATCGGACAGGTTCGATGCCCCGACGACGGCTTTCGTTATCTTATCCTTGAGTTTGAGCAGCTTGTCCTTCATAAGTTTTAGCCGGAAAAAGCGCCGGAAATTGACTGAAGTATCTGATCGCCGAACTTTATCACGTCGCCGTAAGTTATGACGACGACCATGACCATCAGCAGGAGAAAGCCGACGTTATGGATCAGGCCTTCGATGCGTGCGCCGACCGACCGACCGCGCAGCCTCTCGATCAGCAGGAAAAGCAACCGGCCGCCGTCGAGCGCCGGCAGAGGCAAGACGTTCAGAACGCCGAGGTTAATGGAAAGCAGGGCGGTGAACTGCAGCAGGTACAGGAAGCCGAACTTGGCCACCTCTCCGGTGATGACGGCGATACCGATCGGTCCGGAAACGTCGACCGACGGATGTCCAACCGTAACCAGATCACCGACGATCTGCACGAAGACCGACGCGATCTCGTAGGTGTAGCTTGCGGTCACGTACAGCCCCTGCAGCGGCGCGAGATAAAAAGGATAGGAGACCAGACCGGTCTCGACCAACTGAACGCCGATGCCGGTCTGTCCGGACGGTAGGACGGTCGGTGTAGCCCGGACCTCGACGGTCTCGCCGTCACGATCGAGCGCCAACATCAGGCCGGCACTGTCAGTCTGTCCGGTCAGGGCCGAAAGCTCCGCCACGGCGACCAGCGACCGACCGTCAGCCGAAACGATGATGTCCCCGGACCTGATCCCCGCCTCGTCGGCCGGCGATCCTTCCAATACCTGCACGACATGGACTCTCTGGTCGGAGACGCGGACTCCGGCCGGCAGGTCAGCGCCATCCCCTACGACCTGCGGCAGGCCGAACAGGCAGCCGACCGTAAACAGCACCCAGGCCAAAAGCGCGTTCATGACCACTCCGGCGCCGATGATGACGGCCCGCTTGGCTACCGACTGGCTGCTGAAGCTGTCCCTGTCCCGACTGTTCCCCGACTCCCCCTTCAGACGGACGAAGCCGCCGACCGGAATGGCGTTCACTGAATAGATCGTTCCGCCGCGCTTGAAGCCGTAGATACGAGGTGGAAACCCGAAGCCGAATTCCTCGACCTTCACTCCGAACTTCCGGGCAAAGAAAAAATGTCCGCACTCGTGGACGAACACCGCCAACGACAGAATGACGACAAAGATGATGACTGCTCCGAGCATAAATATTCGTTAACCGACCTCAGCTGACCTGACGCGAAGCCTGCGTCCGAGCCAGTCTCTGGCGAGAGAGGCGAAATGTTCGGTCAGATCGCTCACATAGATCGAGGTGCCGCGTTTGATGCGAAGAACCGCGTCGAGTTCGGGATGCTGCTTCAGGTAGACGGCGAGCTCGGCCACCGTGTCGTGGGCCGGATCGATCAGCCTGATCTCGGAACCGACCGCCTGACGGATGACCGAACGCAGGAAAGGATAGTGAGTACAGCCCAAAATCAAGGTGTCAATCCGCCGTAATCGTAACGGACGCAGGTACTCTTTTGCAATCGAAACGGTCTCGGAACGCTTGATCCAGCCTTCCTCGACCAATGGCACGAACAGCGGACAGGCCGAAGAAAAGACCTTGATGCGAGGCGACAGCCGCTTCATCTTGCGCTCATAGACTCCGCTCCGCACCGTACCGCGCGTGCCGATCACGCCCACCCGACCGCTGGTCAGGGCCGCGGCGCTGTTTACTGCCGGCGTGACCACCTCGAAAACCGGCACGTCCACATGACGACGCAAGGTTTCGACTGCCTGAGCTGAAGCAGTGTTGCAGGCCACGACTATCACCTTCGCGCCCTTGGAAATCAGAAAATCGGCATCCTGCAGGGAATACCCCTGAATCAGGCGTCGACTTTTGGTGCCGTACGGCGTCCGGGCCGTGTCGCCCAGATAGACCACACCGCGCCCCGGCAACTGCCGCCAAATTTCCCTCACCACGGTCAGTCCGCCCAGTCCTGAATCGAATACTCCGATCATAGCTGCGACACGAATGTTTCCTAACGTAAGACCTACCTATGATGACAGCGAGCGAGTTTATTTTCAAGGCTTATCAATTCGTTTTTTGACGATGAAAAAATGCCGCATTAAGGGGCTGCGTCGTCGATACCTGTCGCCTCTCGACCTCGGCAAGCGGCAGTGATAAAAAAAGAAAATTGTCGTCCGGCCTCCGAGCCGGAATACAGAAAGCCCGCCTTGTCGTCCCGGACTTGATCCGGGACCCAGAAGCAAAATGGTAAAAGCTAAAAGACAAGTTCTGATCCCACTACTGTCTTAAAAACTATTTTGTGTCGGACTGTACATAGACTTGACATCCCCCCCGTTCGTTACTCTTTAAAAGTAACGAAGAATAACTAAGCTAGAATTAGTATGCCTAACATAGATAGACTAACCGATCACGAACCGAAAGAGGAATGGAAAGACATACACGGATGGACAGCGGAAAAACTAACGGATGCAAAGAAAAAAATTCTTGAAGCTGCCCCTGACCGCGAGAAAATTGAGAACCTTCTTGAATTGGGCGAAGAAATCGGAAAACCCTTTAAAACTTGGACGCCGACCCTCGAAAGTTACGACTCGACACAATTCAAATCATGGGAAGATGCATTCGGTGCAGTTGAAGCCGGAAAAACTGGAGTTGGTTTGGGAATTGCCGGAGAAATATTAAAGAAAAAAGATAACTGCTACCTCCTGATGCAGGATAAAATTTCCGGATTTGAAATACCTCACGAGGTAATCGACACTGCAAAGAAAAAAGATCTGCTTTAAAACGACCTTGTTGAAAACAACGACTCCAATAAAACTCAATGCCGCCTAGAAAGGCGGCATTTTGCTTCTTTTCCTCCTGTACTAGGAAAATCAGCCCCGAATTACTCCGAGCATCTCATCGCGCATTCGTTCCATCTTGGCCCGATCCTTGGCCTCCAAGTTCAGGCGCAGCAGGGGTTCGGTGTTCGAGGGACGGACATTGAACCACCAGTCGTCGGCCGGATCGGCCGGATCGAAGAACTCCATCCGCACTCCGTCGATCCGCAATACGTTCGATGCCTGCGGACCATACTTCCGTTCGAGCGCGGCCAAAACCGCATCCTTGTCCTCGACACGGGAATTGATCTCGCCGGAATGATGGTAGCGCAGCAGTGGTGCGACCAGTTCGGACAACGGCCGACCGGACTCGACGATCAGCTTCATGATGAGCAGCAGCACCGAATCCGACGATTCGGAGCCATAGAAGTCACGAAAGAAAAAATGGTTCGACAGCTCGCCGCCGAAGACCGCATCTTCCTGACGCATCTGCGGCTTGATCAGTCCGTGCCCGACCGGACACATGACCGCCCGGCCGCCGGCCCGCTCGATCTCCTCGACCACGGCCATGCTCTCGCGCACGTCATAGAGAACGGCCGCACCCGGTGCCGTCTTCAGTACGACCGGTGTCAGCAAGGCAGTGATGATGTCGCCCCGAATGATCTGTCCCCTCTCGTCCACCAGTCCGACCCGGTCGCCGTCGCCGTCGAAGGCCACACCCAAGTCCGCACCCATCTCCAGTACCTTGGCCTGCAGATCCTTGAGCGTTTCCTCCTTCAGCGGATTGGCCTCATGGTTGGGAAAATTGCCGTCCAGATCCTTAAAGAGGATCTCGCTGGCCAGTCCGGGAATCCTCGCCAGCAGGTCGTCGATGATCGCGCCTTCCATGCCGTTGCCGATGTCGACCGCCAGCTTCAGTCCGGACAGCCGGCCGACATCGACGTCGCGGAACAGCCGTTCCAGGTAGGCCTCGCATACGTCCAGTTCGGAAACCTTGCCCGATTCGGCCACCGGCTCGTACGGTCCGGCCAAGGCCAGGTCCCGGATGTCGTAGATGCCAGTGTTGCCGCCGATCGGCAGCACGTCACCAAAGCACAACTTCATTCCATTGTACTCACTAGGGTTGTGCGAGGCAGTCACGATGATTCCGGCGTCGAACCGGTCATAGTTGCCGGCGGCAAAGTACAGCATCGGCGTAGTGACCAACCCGACGTCCACCACGTCGGCACCCATGGAATTGATCCCGCGAGACAGTCCGGCGAAAATCTCCGGCGAAGTCTGACGCATGTCGCGGCCGACGACCACGGTCTTCGCTCCGGTGAACTTCACCACCGCCTGACCGATGCGATATCCGCCTTCCTCGTCCAGCTCCTGCGGCGACAGACAGCGAATATCGTAGGCCTTAAAAATCTTGGAGGAAATGGGCATAATGGTTGTTTAAAAGTTACCTTAATGGTCCATGTTTTGCTTTGACCTTACGACGGTCAACTCCTATAATCAGGGAGTAGATTTTAAGTGTAGACACTGGTCTGCCTCAAAGCAATATAGCTCCTGATAACCGGAGCGCTCAACAAAAAACTATGATGCTAATCATTCCCTTCCTGCTGGCCGTCGTCGGACTGGTCATCATCCTGGCGATCTGGATCATCGCCGTCTACAACGGCCTGATCAGGCTGCGCAACCGGGTCGACGAGGCCTGGTCGGACATCGATGTCCAGCTCAAGCGACGCTACGACCTGATCCCCAACCTGGTTGCGGCAGTCAAGGGATACGCCACCCACGAGGCAGACACGCTACAGAAGGTAGTGGAGGCACGTGCCGCGGCCATGGGCGCCCAGTCGCTCTCGGACAAGGCCGAGGCAGAAAACGCGCTGTCCCAGACCCTGAAGTCGCTGTTTGCGGTCACCGAAAGCTACCCGGACCTCAAGGCCTCACAAAACTTCCTCCAGCTTCAGGATGATCTCAAGGACACGGAAGACAAGATCCAGGCCTCCCGCCGCTTCTACAACGCCAACGTCCGGGACTTCAACACCAAGATCCAGGTCTTTCCGAACAACATCATCGCCGGCCAGCTGAAGTTCAAGAAGTACGACTTCTTCGAGATCGGCAACGTCCAGGAACGCGAAAACGTGACGGTTAAGTTTTAGGTGATGGGTGTTAAAAAAAGATCAGCCCATAGATATTAAAAGTAATGACCACTTACGACTTCATCGCCTCGAACAGGAGGAAGTCGGCGCTGCTGATCGCCGTCTTCGGCGTTCTGGTGATGGTCATAGGCTGGCTGGCCGATCAGCTGCTCGAAGGCGGCGGCCTCTACCTGATCCTGGCCGCGGGGTACTCTATCGTCACGGCGGTCGTCGGATTCTACTCCGGCGACCGTCTAGCATTGTCCATGTCCGGTGCGCACGAGGTTTCGGAGAAAGACAATCCCTATCTGGTCAGAATGGTCCAGAACCTTTGCATCACGACCGGCACGCCGATGCCCAGGGTCCACGTCATCGACGACCCGGCAATCAATGCTTTCGCCACCGGACGCGACCCGAAGCACTCCTCGATCGCGGTCACGACCGGTGCGATCCGACTGCTCGAGAACGAGGAGCTGGAGGGAGTGCTGGCGCACGAGCTGTCGCATGTCCGCAACTACGACATCCGGGTCATGACGCTCGTGATGGTGCTGGCCGGAACGATAGTCATCGTCGCTGACCTGGCGATGCGGTCGTTCGTCTGGGGCGGACGGAGGCGACGCAACGGAGACGGCAACGGGGCGGCGGTGATCATCGGCCTGATCCTGATGCTGATCGCCCCGCTGGTGGCCCAGCTCATCAAGCTGGCCGTCTCCAGACGGCGCGAATACCTGGCCGACGCTTCGGCTGCGCTGATCACCCGCTTCCCTAATGGACTGGCCCGGGCCCTGCAGAAGATCCAGGTGCAGTCCCAGCCGATGCAGTCGGCCTCCGGCGCCACGGCCCACCTATTCATTGCCAACCCGTTCTCCGGACGCATGTCAGCTTCCCTTTTTTCGACCCATCCGCCTATCGAGAGCCGCATCGCCGCCCTGCACCGAATGTCCGGTCCGACCGGAGCGTAAGAGCGCCGAGGCGACAGCGGAACCGACGTTCCCCTCTTGCCCTGACTCTCTTCCGTCGCCACTGCACCAGCGAAAAGGCCGACGCAAAATCTTATCACCGACAAAAAATGCAGAATCACCACCGCCCTATGAACACCGAAATACTCAACAAGTTCACGGTCCACCTCAAGAACACCCTAGCCAAATCCCACTCTCTGGCCACCGAAATGTCGTCGGCCAACATCCATCCCGAGCACCTGCTCCTAGCCATGGTACTGCAGCGCGGCAGCATGGGCGGAGAAATCCTCCGGCAGAACGAACTGAACACGGAGGAGCTGCGCCAAATGCTTGTCGCAGTCAATCAGTTCACGCCGTCCGACGGGCCGGTCGCCTCTCCCCGCCTGTCGGCCGAGGCCAAGCGGGCCGTTGAGAAGGCCGTCATGACCGCCAACTCCAACCAGCACCGCTACGTCGGCACCGAACATCTGCTCTTCGGTCTGCTCGAGATCAGCTCTCCGGTTATCTGTGCCATCCTTTCCGATCAGGACATCGACCAGTCGGCACTGCTCGGCCAGGTCAGCACTACGCTGAACAGCACTTCACGCTTCCCCGAGATCACGGAGACGTTCGAGTCGGGCAAGGCTCCGACGCGCGAAATCAAGACGAAGGAGAATCAGGTAACGGTCGGCCTGGAGACGCAGGAACCGAAGACGCCGGCCCTCGAGTTCTTCACCGTCGACCTGACCGACCCGGAGGTACAGCGCGGCATCGACCCGGTCATCGGCCGCGACCAGGAGATAGAGCGGATGATCCAGGTGCTCTGCCGCCGCAACAAGAACAATCCGGTGCTCCTGGGCGAACCAGGCATAGGCAAGACCGCCATCATCGAGGGACTGGCCAAGAAAATCGTCGAAGGAGACGTACCGGAGCTGCTGGCCAACAAGCGCATCCTATCCCTGGACCTGGGGCTGATGGTCGCCGGCACGATCTACCGCGGCGAGTTCGAGGGCCGCATCAAGCAGATGACCGAGGAAATGAAGGCCAATCCGGACCTGATCCTGTTCATCGACGAGCTGCACAACATCATGGGGGCCGGATCGACCAACGGCTCGATGGACGCCGCCAACCTGCTCAAGCCGGCACTGGCCCGCGGACAGATGCGCTGCATCGGAGCCACTACCATCGCCGAATACAAGAAGCACATCGAGAGCGACGGCGCGCTGGAGCGGCGCTTCCAGGCGATCTCCGTGGACCAGCCGTCAGTCGACGCGACCGGGCAGATCCTGCGCGGACTGCGCAGCCGCTACGAGAAGCACCATGACGTGACCATCACCGACGAGGCCATCGACGCGTCCGTCGAGCTGTCGGAACGATACCTGACCGACCGTTTCCTGCCGGACAAGGCAATTGACCTGATCGACGAGGCTGCCGCCCGCGCGCACGTCTCGCAGGGAGGCAACTCGATCCGGCTCAAGGCCGTCCGGGTCGAAAGCGAGCTGGAGAAGGTCCGGCAGCGCAAGGACAAAGCAGTGCAGGGCGAGAACTTCATCGAGGCACTAAAGCTGAAAGGTGAAGAGGAAAAATTGGCTCAAGAGCTCAAGAAGCTCGTTTCCGGCACCAAATCCAAGTCAAAAAAGCCGACGGTCAAGATCGGCCGCAAGGACATCGCCGAGATCGTCTCGCAGGCCACCGGCGTTCCCCTGCACGACATGCTGACCGAGGAGAAGGCCCGCCTGCTCGGACTGGAAGACAGGCTCGGCCGGCGCATCGTCGGTCAGGAAGACGCCGTCGCGGCCGTGGCCGAGATGATCCGCCGCGCCAAGGCCGGCATGGCCAACCCAGACCGCCCGCTCGCCTCCTTCATGTTCCTCGGACCGTCCGGCGTGGGCAAGACCGAGCTGACCAAGCTGCTGGCCGAGGAGGTGCTCCACGACCCCGATGCGCTGGTTCGCATCGACATGTCCGAGTTCTCCGAAGGCTTCAACATGTCCAAGCTGATCGGCGCGCCGGCGGGCTACGTCGGCTACCGCGAAAGCACTAAGCTGACGGACATGGTCAAACGCAAGCCGCACTCGCTGGTCCTGTTCGACGAGATCGAGAAGGCCCACCCCGACGTGCACAACCTGCTGCTGCAGATCCTCGAGGACGGGCACATCACCGATGCGACCGGACGCAAGATCAACTTCAAGAACACGATCATCGTCATGACCTCTAACGTCGGCGCCGGCGAAATGAAGAGCGGCGGCAGCATCGGCTTCTCCTCCGGCGAGAAGGCAGGCGAACCAGACGTCGACGAGACGCGGGCGGCCATCACCGGCGAGCTGGAGCGTTCCTTCCGGCCCGAATTCCTGAACCGCATCGACCGGGTGGTGATGTTCCGGCCGCTGTCGCAGCCTGACCTGAAAAAAATCGTCGCCCTGCAGATCGGCGAGCTGTCCGAACGTCTGTCGGCCGATTACGGACTGAAGCTCGCGGCCGACGAACAGGCACTCGACCTGCTGGCCGAACGCAGCTACAACCCGCTCTACGGCGCCCGGCCGGTCCGCCGGCAGATACAGGAACTGGTAGAAAGTCCACTGGCCAAGGGAGTGCTCTCGGACGACTTCGGTCGTGGCGACAGCCTGCGGCTGGAGTCCGACGGACAGAAGGTCGTGGTCAGGAAACTGCGCCGGAACACGGCGGCCAAGAAGCCGGCGACGACCAAGACGGTCAGCAAGAAGAAAGTCAAAGCCGATGCCAAAGCCTAACGACCAAAATCCATCGCAGGAACAGAACTGGGCCCGCCGTCTGGAACGAGGACGGCTGGGCTCTTCGCTGTCCGGCGGACTCAACCTGCCGGGTCCGGGAGCGACGGCCGCGGCTTCGACTTTCGATTCTGGCGCGATGAAATCCGCCGGTTCGAGCTACCGGCCAATGCCCGACAGCAAGGCCGGCGACGCCGCCGCCGCGGTGAGAGAAGGCCCCTCCTCGATTGAGACAGCCCGAGCGGCCGCCAAAATCGCTTCAGGTGTCGGCATCGGCAAAATGGCGGCCGACGAGGCGAGCAAAGTCGCCCAAAATTTCGCCAATGAAGGCGTTATGGGGACGGCCAAATCGCTCTGGGGCATCGCCAACAAGTATGGACCTTGGCTGCTGCTCTTCACCGCCTACTCGGTGCTTTGCGAGGATCCGTTCTTCACGGTCCCCTGCTGCCTACTGCTGTGCTGGATCTGGGTCACCGGCGCCCACTGGCTCAAGATCAAATGGCTGCGCACCTTCAACGCCTTCGAGTGGCTGGGGCTGATCGTACTGTCGATGCTCTACCTGGCGGTGCTGATCCTGATCTTACTGCTGATCGGATTGGTCGTGGGCGTGATCGGCGAGGCGGCCTCAAGCTGAGGCATCGTCTAGCATATGATATCCGGCAGCCATTAGGAGCCTGAACCGAGTCGCCTTCGTCCAGCGTGCCTCCCAGTCGCAGGGACACTACCCGAAGACGCCATAGTCCAGAACCCCAATAAATAACTGCCCATTATGATCAAGAAAATAGGACTCGTCCTGCTGTTCCTGGCCGTGACCGTCGGAATCGGCTTCGCACTCTACCGAATCGTATTCGGTCCGCTGTCTCCGGCCGAGATTCCGCCCGGAGGCGAAGACCTCGTCAATGTCGCACCCGGCGGGCTGCCGTCGGCCCAACCAGGAACGCCGACCGGAACGCCGACCGGCACGGAAACCGGCCTGCCGAACGCACAAGTCTCGCCGGTGGCGTCCGGCGGACTGACCAAAGTGACCACCATAGCCCCGGTGCCGACGTCCGGCGCCATGCTGACAAGCTTGGGCGACCTCAACTACTACAACCGCAACGACGGCAAGTTCTATCGGGTGCTGTCCGACGGCACTATCCAGCAGCTCTCGGGCAAGACCTTCTTCAACGTGGAACAGGCCAGCTTCTCGCCCAAGGGAGACACGGCCATCATCGAATATCCGGACGGTTCCAACATCTTCTACGACTTCAACTCCGACAAACAGGTGACGCTGCCCAAGCATTGGCAGGACTTCGACTTCAGTCCGCAGGGAAGCAGCATAGTGGCCAAGAGCATCGGCCTCGATCCGGCGAACCGGTTCCTGATCATCTCCAGTCCGGACGGCTCCAATGCCCGCCCGATCCAGGAGCTCGGCAACAACGCCGACAAGGTGCAGGTCGCCTGGTCCCCCAACAACCAGATCGTAGCCACGGCCACCACCGGCGACAAGCGCGGAGTCGACGGACAGGAGGTCTTCTTCCTGGGCCAGAACCACGAGAACTTCCGCTCCATCATGGTGGACGGCCTGGACTTCCGCCCGTCTTGGGCACCGGACGGCGAACGGCTGCTCTACTCCGTAGCCGGTTCCCTTTCCGACTACAAGCCGCAGCTATGGATAGTCGACGCCTCCGGCGACGACATCGGCCTCAATCGCCGCATGCTCAACGTCAATACCTGGTCCGACAAGTGCACCTTCGCCGGAACGAACATGCTGTACTGCGCGGTACCGCGCGACCTGCCGCGCGGCGCCGGGCTGCAGCCGACCGTCGCCGACTCGACTCCGGACGACATCATCGGCATCGACCTGACTACCGGCCTGCAGACCCAAGTGGCCATCCCCGAAGGCAACCACACCGTCGGCAGCATCATGGTGACCGCCGACCACAGCAAGCTGCTCTTCACCGACCGCGGCTCGGGCATGCTGAACGAGCTGCGGCTCCGCTGATATGGGCAAGTCCTCCGCCTTCCTGGGTACGGTCACCGTCGTCGCCGTGGCTCTCTTGGTCATATTCGGCATAGTCTCGCTGCCCGACAGGACCGAAAGAACCGATCCGCAGCCGACCGACAGTCCGACCGAAACGTCGCTCGTTCCCCGCTCCGACTTCGGCAATCCGACGTTGGGCCCGAACGGAGCGGAGATCTCCGTCTTCGTGTTCGGCGACTACCAGTGCATCGCCTGCGCCCAGGTCGAGCCGAACCTCATCGAAGCCATAACCGCCTACCCTGACCGCATCCGGCTGGTCTGGAAGGACCTGCCCGACACCCGAATCCATCCCGATGCCATGAACGCGGCCGTGGCCGCAAGGTGCGCCGGGGAGCAGGGCGACTTCTGGCGGTACCACGACCTGCTGATGGCCAACCAAACCTCGCTCGACGAGTCTAACTTCCTGCTGTTCGCCGGAGAGGACGGACTGGATGTGGAAAGGTTCGGCAGCTGCTACTCCGGCCGGCTGACCGAACCGCTGGTCAGGCGCGACGTCGACGAGGCCCTGTCGCTGGGTATCGACGCCACACCCTACCTTTTCGTCGGCAACACGCGACTGTCCGGCGTGGTCAGCGTCGAACGACTGCGCACCACGATAGACCTGGAACTGGCCCGAGGTGGCTTTCGACAATGACGGCTGCCTTCGCATGTAGGCACTTAATCCACACCGAGATGTCTTCAAGGACTTGGACCATCACCTCATTCGACATCAGACGAACCGTCCTGTCGGCCGGACTGGCCGTACTGATTTCGCTTTCCCTGCTCCCGACCGGCGTCCGGGCCACAGTGCCGCCCGCAGACCACGCATCCGTAAGCTACGGTTCGGCCTGCTGCGGCGGTTCGGTACCACTGCCGGCCTGCTGCCCCTCGGGGGCCGGCGAGGCTTCGGCCTGCATCGGCCAGGCCTGCGGACCGACGGCCGATGACCAGAACGGAACCTGCCGCCGCATCTGCACTTCAGCTTCCGGCGGAGAAGACCAAAGCTGCGGATCTGGCGGCGAGATCAAGTGCATCCAGTCGGCAGCGCCGACCGCCGATTCAGATGAGGAGCCTCTTGAGATCCCCGCGAACCCACGACTATCGATCGACATCCCGACTGTCCGCTTCACCGACGCCGTCATCTCCGGCAGCGGACAGACGAGATCGATTGACATTCCCTGGCTGGCCGACTACATCTCCGGCCTGTTCCGCTACGCCATCCCGGTCGCGGCCATCCTCGCCGTGGTCATGATGATGATCGGCGGGCTGCAGTGGCTCACCTCGGCCGGCGACGCCGGAAGGGTCGGCGCGGCCAAGAAGCGCATCATGGGCGCGGTCGTCGGTTTGATGCTTCTGGTCGGGAGCTACCTACTGTTCAATACCGTCAATCCCAACTTGGTGCTGCTTCCGGCCTTGCGGGTCAGATCGGTCGTGACGGAAGAGTACCAATATGTCGGTGCCGACGACGCCCTGACCGCCCCGTCGGGTGGAGACTTCAACTGGTCCGGCAGTGCGGCCCCGACCTCCTCCAACGGTTCTGCCACCAGGGAAGGTCTGCAGGCCGTCTGCCAGAGAGGCTCGCCGGCGACGCCGGAAGCCTTCAGGAATGTCCTGTCGACTTGGGTCAGTCTGGGAAGGCAGGGTGCTGCGGTCTACGTCCGTGGAGGCAGAACCGGCAGGACGGGATGCACCAATCACGGCACGGCGGACTGGATACGCAACCATCTCGGTTCGCATTCCGTTGCCTTCCCGGCCAGCGCCTCCGTGGAGGACCTGCGCACCATCTACCAGCACGAGATGGTGGACAAGATCTTCGCCGCCGGACGAATGTGCGGCGACTGCGTCAGTTGGACCGGTCAGCTCTTCGCCTGCGGCGGATACAACGTCGCCATCTGGCAGATGATGTTCTCGACTAGCGGCCAATACTTCCTGGCCCAAGGTGCCACCTGTGCCGAGGCGGCCAACCGAGTT
This sequence comes from Parcubacteria group bacterium CG1_02_58_44, assembly GCA_001872545.1. Classification (GTDB taxonomy): domain Bacteria; phylum Patescibacteriota; class Patescibacteriia; order SG8-24; family SG8-24; genus UBA1561. The sequence goes on along the minus strand of MNWN01000039.1, from coordinate 7,039 downwards.
CCGGGCGGCCTGAAGTTCGGCGACGTCTTCCGGTCCGACAACAAGGGACATATGTTCACCTATACCGGAGGGGCCGGACTGCCGTACGAGATCATCGAGATGGGCGGACTGCGTGGCAGTCGGACCTCCATACCAGGCATTCAAGGCAACATGGCCGCGATCAACGCCCATGCCAGCAAGGACGCCTACTTCGCCTGGGTGGATAGAGTCGCTGCCGCAGGCCGCGGAAACGACACACAAGGAACGCATGGAACATCTTCCTGCCGGGTCTACAGAATTCTCCATTGGGAATAGCCGCTCCGCGCGACCATCGACAAAACATTTCGATTCGCTCAGTGGTCCGTAGAAAAACCGATTCTACGACCTGATTAACTCATCGTCCTGAAAGACCGCATGTCCAACGTCATCCGCACCACGAAGAACGTCCGCCGTACGACACTTGCCGTCTGTCTGGCGACGGTCATGCTGCTGTTCGGACTGACACCTGTCGCCGATGCGACCATCGCCGCCGGCTACAACGGCTCCTGCTGTACGATCCTGCCGCACGCCGCCTGCTGCGAGTCCGGAGCGGCCGACGGCAGCGACTGTGTCGATCAGGCCTGCGGACCGGACAGCACAGGAGCAGGGCGGAACCTGCCGACGCCTGACCGAGGGCGGACAGGTCACCTGTGTGGAAAACGAGATTGCACCTGCCGGAAACGAAAGAGCCCCGGAAATTCCCGTAAGCCCACCTCTATCGATCGACATTCCGACCATACGGCTAACTGACGTCGTCATTCACGACGAAAACGGCAATCGAACAATCGACATCCTCTGGCTGGCCGACTACATCTCCGGCCTGTTCCGCTACGCCATCCCGGTCGCGGCCGTGCTGGCCGTGGTCATGATGATGATCGGTGGACTGCAGTGGCTGACCTCAGCCGGCGACTCCGGAAAGGTCGGCGCGGCCAAGAAGCGCATCACGGGTGCGGCCGTAGGTCTGGCACTCATCTTGGGCAGTTACCTGCTGCTTTACACCGTCAATCCGGAACTAGTTAGCCTCAGAGCATTAAGAATAGAAACGGTAGTAGCTGACCCCTTTGTTGTTCCGAACACTCCACACGAAGACCCCGATCCTGATCTGGTATCCAGACTACCCAGCAACCTACAGGTGCCGACACCTCCTAGTGATCTGGTCGATGTCAGACGTAATGGTATGGCCATCTCGCTGGTAAATCCGGCTATCGTTTCCCACCTAGAAGCTGCCGCGGCAAACTTTGTCTCCCTGCGATCAAACGCCTCCTGGACCATCCGAGGACAATGCTGGCGATCACCGGCTACGACTGTAGGAATGTACATCAAACGTTGTCTTTACCGGACCTCTTGTACAATACCGACCGGCAGCGTTGGACTGACCAGAAACGGCGCCGTCATCCGCGTCCAGGGTCGTATGGTCCCAGCCGACCAACGTTTCCAAAATCTAACACTGAGAGAGATAACCGTCGAAACGCGTTCTGCACGTGTCGGCGAATGGGGACCGATAGGCCGCGCTCTCTATGAGCATTTGAACTCGTTGGCGGTTGCCACCGGAGGTGGGCATGCCAGCGCATTGGCCTGCGACATCTGGTGCCAGACCGAAAGAGTCGGTCGCTTCAACGACTCAGATATTCAATGCCAAGTGCAGCTCGAACGAGCAATGAAGCAGGCTGGTTGGGGACGATTAAACACGGAATACTGGCACTTCGAGCATCCGGACACCAGCACCACCAGAACGGTCTCAACTGGATTTTCGCCAGGAGCCTACACTCCCTTCTCCAGTTCACGCTGTATCTCAGATGAGTCGGTCAGACATAAAGTAATAGACTACGGCCGGCTATGTCCTACAGGAGTGATGACCCGCGGACCGAATCCCTGTCGCTTTACCTGCGACGGACGACCGATGGTCGTCTCTGGCCTGGAAGGATACTGCCAGACTCACCGAAATGAATGTCTCTAAAAAGATGGTTTCGGTCCGTTGACCCTTCAAAAGAGATCAGCTAAAGGATAAGGTGGTCAAAAGAGGCCACCTTTAAGTTTAAGCGCATGAAAACCGCCACCACGATCTACACCTGCACCAAGTGCGACGCCCAGAGCCCCAAATGGACCGGCCAATGCCTGGAATGCGGCGCCTGGGGCACCGTGGCGATCGGAGCGACGTCCACGTCGGGTTCCGGTTCCGGCAGTTCGGTACGGCTGCCCGGTCAGGCATCCAAACGTCCTGGAGTCCCGCCGGCCAAGCCCGAACGCTTCGGCGACATCCGCACCGAGGACTCGGCCCGTTCCCCCATCGGCATCGGCGAGCTCGACCGCGTGTTCGGCGGTGGCATCGTCCCGGGATCGGTCACTCTGGTCGGCGGCGAGCCGGGCATCGGCAAATCCACCATTTGCCTGCAGATAGCGGCGCACGTGTCGACACGGGGTAAGGTCGTCTATGCCTCGGGCGAGGAGTCGGCCGCCCAGATCAAGTCACGTGCCGGACGAATCGGCGACAGTGCGGACGAAATACTGTTCCTGGGCGAGACCGAGGTCGAGACGATCGTCGCCACGCTGGACCATGAGCGTCCGGCTCTGGCGGTGATCGACTCGGTACAGATGCTGCGCTCGTCCGAAATCCCGGCCGAGGCCGGTGCGGTCAGCACCATCCGCGGCGCCACGGCCAAGCTGGTCGAGTTCGCCAAGCGAACCGGCGTACCGCTGATCCTGGTCGGTCACGTGACCAAGGACGGCAACGTGGCCGGACCAAAAACACTCGAGCATCTAGTTGACGCCGTACTGTCATTCGAGGGCGAGCGGACCGGACAGCTGCGCATACTTCGCGTACTCAAGAACCGCTTCGGATCTACCGACGAGACCGGAATCTTCGAGATGACCGGCGAAGGACTGAAGGAGATCACCAACCCGTCCGCCTATATGCTCGAGGAACGGAACGGCGGAACGCCCGGCGATGTCATCTCGTGCGTACTCGAAGGGACGCGGCCGGTGCTGGTGGACATCCAGGCCCTGGTGCAGCCGACCTCGTTCGGCTATCCGACGCGGCGCGCCACCGGATTCGACCAATCACGGCTCGAAATGCTGATCGCAGTGTTGGCGGCGCGCGGCGGACTGGACCTGGGACAGCATGACGTCTTCGTGAACGTGGTCGGCGGACTGAAGATCAAGGATCCATCGGTCGATCTGGCCGTGCTCTTGGCCCTGGCCTCGGCTCACGGCAACCGGCCACTCGGCGATCTGGCGGTCTGGGGCGAGGTCGGACTGGGCGGCGAGATCCGGCCCGTTCCGGCCACCGACCGACGACTCTCTGAAGCTGCTCGACTAGGTATCAGGACCGCAGTCGCTCCCCTGCCACGCAACAAGACCTCGGTCAGACTGAAAGGCGACATCGAAATCCGCGACGTACATACGATCGCTGAAGCGCTTGCTGCCGTCACCAAAGCGAAAGCATGATCCTGTCTTAAGACTGCCTATACTCCTTTATGTGTTGTCTCGGACTTGATCTTAGCCTATTATTTTCGCCAACCTCCTTGTCGTCCCGGACTTGATCCGGGACCCAGAAGCAAAAAGATCGTATCCTGGATCCCGGATAATCGCTGACGCGATTTCCGGGATGACATTTTATGATTGATGCTGGATCCTGGATACTAACCGCTACACTCGCGATTCCGGGATGACAGACACTTTATTTTGTCATTATGAGCGTCCCCGAACGAGGAGACGAATCAAGGAGGCGTTACAGTCCCATTCGCAGATTCTACGACCACCTTTCCGGATGATCTTTCCTATTCTTTACGGCATTATCGAACTGCATGAGAGCTTCCTCCCCGACCGGCAATGAGGTCTTAAAAGACGAATCTTTCCCCGAAAGATCTAAAATTTCACTAAGGCGACCACCATTACCTAACAGGATGGAGACCAGCACGTTTCCAGACCCATTCCCTTTCAGTTGACTCCAATCAAGATCGACGACCTCGACAAAATCTTCAGCAAAAGACCCATCCTGAAAGGCTGCCATGACGACCAGGACCTTTCTTTGATCGACATTCAAACTGTCCCAAAACCTTTCCGCATCCCCTTCCTCCATTTCCAAACCAGTCTTCCTCTTTTCAAATCGATTTCCTTCTGTCTGCATAGGCTGACATTAAATTTGTTTATCTCTGTGTTGTTATTGAAGATATATAAGCATTCTAAATACAGAATAGCAAAACTCCATTTTAAGTACATCTGCGCTTATATCGCTCACTCCAAATGCGCTTCGCGTACCGACTCGCCGATGAACTCGCGCAAAACCGGATGGTTATCCAGCTCCGGATCGTCCTCTAGGATACTCTGGGCCGCGACCCGCGTATCGCGCACCAGATCCATGTCCGCAACCGAAGCGAACTTCAGCTCGGACAACTGGCCCGACTGTTCGACTCCCAACAGATCTCCCGGTCCGCGCAGCGCCAAATCTTTCTCGGCTAGCACAAAACCGTCGTCTGTGGCCTCCATGGCCGACAACCTCTCCCGTACCGCTGTCCCGTAGTTCGCGGGAAAGAGAAAGCAGTACGACTGATGCTCCCCTCGCCCGACCCGACCGCGGAACTGGTGCAGCTGGGCCAAGCCGAAACGGTCGGCTCCCTCCACGCACATCACCGTGGCGTTCGGTACGTCCACACCGACCTCGATGACCGACGTGGCGACCAACACCTTGATCTCGCCAGACCTGAACCGCCGCATCATTTCCTCTTTTTCCGCCGCCGGCAGACGTCCATGCAGCTGCCCAATCTCGTAATCAGGAAAAACCTCCCCGACCAGACGATCGTGCTCTTCGGTCACCGACGTCACGCCGAGCATGTCCGAACTGTCGATCAGCGGACAGACCACGAAGGCCTGCCGCCCGGCCTCCAGCTCACGCCGGACGGCACCGTAGGCCGCCTGCCGCCCGCGCGGCGACACTACCTTGGTCTTGATCGGCTGCCGTCCGCCCGGCTTCTCCCTGATCACCGACAGGTCCAGGTCACCATAGACGGCTAGGGCCAACGAGCGCGGGATGGGCGTGGCGGTCATGGTCAGCAGATGCGGCTCAAGTCCGTCGGCCGAACCCTTGTCGCAGAGCAACTGACGAATGCGTACGCCGAACCGGTGCTGCTCGTCCACCACGACCAGCATCAACGAGGCGAAACTGACGGACGGTTCGACTAGTGCCTGGGTCCCGACGACTACGTCTACTTCACCCGAGGCGATCTCCGACAGCAATGCCATAGACTCGGCCTTGCCGCGCCGCTCCCGGTCCTCACCGTCCGCGAAAGAACGATGATAAGAGTTAGTCCAAAGTGCGACCTTCAGACCGCCGGCGGCGTACATCGCGCTGAGCGTCCGGTAGTGCTGCAGGGCCAGAATCTCGGTCGGGGCCATGATGGCAGTCTGATGTCCGGCTGCGGCGGCGTTCATGGCGGCGAGCGCGGCCACGGCCGTCTTGCCGCTCCCGACGTCGCCGTCGAGCAGGCGGTTCATCGGCATGTCCTTCTCCATGTCGCGGATCACCTCCCAAGCTGCGCGTCGCTGGTCGTCGGTCAACTTGAACGGCAATCCTTCCACGAAGCCGAGCACTGCCTCGCGACCGAACGTCACGGCCTGCGCCCGACGGCTCTCCCGATATCGGCGGGTACGTCCCATAGCCAACTGAATGCGCAGCAGCTCGTCGAAGGCGAGACGTCGCCGGGCCGCCGTCTGATCGCCGATCACTTCAGGAAAATGAACGGATCGAAGCGCATCCGACAGCGACATCAAACCATAACCGTCGATAACCCCTTCCGGCAGATGATCGCGCAGGTCGACGACTGCTGACAGGCAGTTACGAATCAGCTTGCGCAGGACAAACTGCGTCAGCCCGGCCGACGACGGGTAGACCGGAAGGAAAGGGCTGACCGGTCCGGTCATGGCCGCCTCGCCGAGCGACTCCCGTCCGTAGACCGGATTCTGCAGCCGCAGTCCGTACTTGGTCTGGACTGCCTTGCCGGCGAAACGATAGGTCTCCCCTGCCCGGACGTATTTGCTCAGGTACGGCTGATTGAACCAGACCGCCGTGATCGTCCCCTGCCCGTCGGAAAGGAACGCCTCGGTCAGGCTCAGACGTCGGCGAAAGGCATGGCGGCTGGCGAGTCGTTCGACCTTGGCCACGACCGTCACCTCCATGCCTGCTTCGACCTGCGACAGCGGTATTCGAACCGAAAAGTCCTCGTAGCGGAACGGAAAATGAAAAATCAGGTCACGAACCGTGGTCAGCCCCATGACCTCCAATACGGCTCGTTGCTTACTGTTGGTTCCGCGCAGGGACGAAATCGGATCGGACAGTTTCATACGTGAACAGGATAGCAAGAACTGAATTTTATGGTACCTGTGATCCTCAACCTGTCGTTTCTGCATGCCTCCTCTCCTGTCGTCCCGACGGCTCTACCGTGTCGTCCCGGACTTGATCCGGGACCCAGGATGTTTCTCTTCAACCGGGGAAGACCCTCTCCATAGACCCCCGGCTCCGCTCCGCGGGGGGACGGGGCTCACGCCCCGGACCCCCTTCGGGACGGTCCCGCGCGGCACGGGTCGGCCCGCTCCGGCGGCGGTCCGCCCTAACTCTCGGCGGCC
>MNWN01000039.1:0-392 GCA_001872545.1 Parcubacteria group bacterium CG1_02_58_44 | reverse complement strand
CGGGCTCCGGACCGAGCCCGGACGCCTCCGAGGTTGCCGCGTCGGGGCCGTCCCGCAAATAGATCGGATCGTGGATCCCGGATCAGGTCCGGAATGACATTAAAAACTGATAATTCAGAACCTGACTCCAAGAAATGTCCGCCTACACTGTACAGTACACCTCCGGGGGTGACACTCGGGTACGCCAAGGGTTACGAAGGTGTACCGTGTCACCCGTATGCCAGGATCAACATTGTCAGCCCCAAAGGAGATGCGTTTCCGCTGGTACCGTCAGGTGGAGACGGAGAGGAGAACCGTAGTCGAGACCTGCCGGATATTCGGCATCAGCCGCAAGACGTACCACAAGTGGTGCCGCCGGGACCACGGCTGGGAGCCCGGGGTGCGACACCCTA
>MNWN01000005.1 GCA_001872545.1 Parcubacteria group bacterium CG1_02_58_44 | reverse complement strand
TCCGGTCGGACGACCGGACCATCGCCTCGCCGGTCTCGCCGTGTCGGCCTGAAGCAGTTCAGGCCTCTCCTGCGGCTCGACCTCGACAAGCGGCGGAGATCGGATCGAATCGAGCTTTTTCAACTTTTGTCGTCATAGTTCCTGAGCCGGGACCTAGGAAAAGACCGGCCTGCTTCTGGATCCCGGATAGACCTCGCTCCGCTCGGCCTTCCGGGATGACAAAAGAACATTGTCGTCCCGGGCGGAGACCCGGGACCCAGGAGCAGATAGATCGGATTCTGGATCCCGGATAATCGCTAACGCAATTTCCGGGATGACAAAGATTTTCAAAAAAGCTAAAAATTAGAATTTGATCCCAAAATAAAACCCCCGCAGCACCAAGCTCGGTACCGCAGGGGGTTTGAGAGTATGCCTTCGCATTCAACCCCGAAAATGGGGCCTAAAATAAAGAACTAGTTGGGACGGTTTGGGCCGCCCCGTCGGTGGGTGCAGAAGAAGCTATTCCTCAGCGATCGGACCATTATCACTGCCCTGCAACTCCTCGGCCGTCAGTTCGGCTGGCTCACAGGAATCATACTGCCGCTGCTGCAGCAGTTTCTCCAGCAGATCCTGGGCGTCCTGCCGTCCGTCAGCCGGCCAGTCCGTCATTGCCGGCCGACTGCTTCTGACCTCAACCGTAGTCACGGCGGGGGGCGGTAGTATCGCTCCGCTGAATCCGGTAGGTCGAACCGGCGGTGCTGGGACCATCAACTTCTTGGCGATGTCCTCCTTCTCATCCTTGATGGTTAATTGGACAATCTGGAGGATTCTCTTCGGAGAAAGCGAGGTTGCCGGAGCGTGAGGATTGGAATCGAACTTGTTGCCAAGTCCACCCCATTGAGTCAGAAAAAACACATCAACCTGACCCCTCACCCACTCGTTCCGCTCATTCAGCCCCCAAACAGAGATGTCATTCAGACCCCTCTGTTCGAGTTGCTGCTGACTCTCTCCGTCCAGGAAAATGACCCGCCGCCGAACACCGCTGGACCGCTGTGACCGTATGATCTGGTCGATGGTCTGCACCAGCAACTCCGGCACGGTCCTAGGCTTCAGAATGACGAGCCAAGTACGAAGATCTTCTTCGTACTTGAATCCCTGAAACCGTCCCGACCGCTTCAGGCCAGACATCACCCACTGACGTTCCTCCGAATCGACGACATGAACCGCATACCTTCGTTCTCCGTAAGGATGAACGACGATAAACCTCTCCTTGAGGTCGGCCAGTCGTAAAGCCCTGGCCACACAGTCGGTCAACCCGCAGTTCGCCGCCCAGTCTCCGGTCCAGGTAAGCGTAAACTTACCTCCCGGATGATGGACCAAAACCGCGCTGGCCGGCTTCCTCTCCACCTGCTCTGGATACGACCGATCCAGTTCAATCTTGTCGTCAGGAGAGAATTCCTGCACAACATCCGTCCCGTCAGATCCGGTCCAAATTAGACGGATCCGACCATCGGTCAGATCCTCGACCGTTTCGACGGCACCGACTTCATCCCGAAGTCGGTCGCCTAGCCCAACCTGATCGGCTCGGCGTCTCTTACCGGACATGTTCCCCTGACGCAGCACCTTACTAACATAAGGTGCGGGTCCGCCGTCGATCAGGTCACCGCGAACCTGAGCCACGATGACCTTCCCATTGGGCCGGATGACCTCGGGGACAGGAACTACATGAAGCTCGGTGAGCTTATTGTCCCAAACCTGAGCTTGGGAGTCTGCCCAATCTTCCAGCATTCGCTGCTCGGCCCAGGTCATCATCTTCCCGAACCATTCGACCACCTGCTGGTCTGGGCAGCGGCGGGCCACCACATCCAGCAGACCGGACCGGGACAGCAGACAACGAACCACCTTTTGATCCGCCGGCTGCTCGTCCTCGAACCGCTGCCCCAGCTCCAGGATAATCGCCCGAAAGGCGACATCCATCAGAGCCAAGGCCGTCTCATCCGACCCGTGCCTGCTGGTGGTCTGTACGTACGACCTCAGGGTACGACTAACCGTACCGTTCTCCCGAGCCTCAACCCGCTCGGCGACTGCCGTAACATCCTCCGCCGTCCGGTCATGCCGGTCGATCAGGTCGACCAACGGCTCCAGGAAGCCGAACTCTCCGTTTTCTGACCAACCTAGATGGTCGAGCACGAGTCTGATACTCGACACGTCGCCATTGACGACGTGCTGATCCAGCGGGCCATCGCCACAGTCGACACTGAGAGCTTTCGCTTCCCTCAGCACTCTCTCCGGCGTTAATTCGCCGGACTTGATCTCTGGCCAATCCTCGGCCCGGAGCGGTCCGGACGAAATAAACCGCACAGGAACTCTGCCGGTTCGATCCAGCTCGAACCGAAACCGAGACTTGGACAGCGCCAGAAGCGCCGTCAAAATAACGTAGATCAGCCCAGCCTCGATGTCCGGCCGGGTGTGCAGCGCGACCATACGAACGATCGCCAACTCCTCAGCTCGCCTGCCTTTGCTGTCTTTTCCTCTCATTTTACACCTCCCTCTGACACAAAACGTCAGAGTCGGTCCCTCGACCGAAAAAGTGGGGTGAAAGACCCCGATTTTCAAAAAACACGCCACCGACAACATGCCGGATGACCGGTCAAATTAGCAGAAAAACGCACCTTTGTCAACTATAGGTTGTCCTATCCGACTTTCTGGGCTTGATTACGGTAAAATATCCTCTTCTTTTGAAGACCGACCTATTCTTAATTATGCGAGTGTCGCAAAACAGAAGAACCGAAACCGACCCACCCGTCCAGCCGACGATGGCTCTCTCGACCACAAAAAATCGGACCTTTCGATCCGTCTGTCCGCACGTTCTCTCCAATGACTCTCTATCTCCTACCTGATCGCCACCGCCGCCGGAACGGCCGAAATGTAATCGAGTTCATCGACAGGAACCAGTCCTAACTCCCCCACCTGTCCCTCGATGTTGCCCATGGACTGCATGGCCACGACCTGCATGTCCAGCCGGTCGGCCTCACGCCGCAGATCGGCGATCTGTTTCTCGACCGTCCGCACCATGAAACCACGTTCCGCCGTCCGGTTGTTCAGTACCAGATAGCCGACAGACAGTCCGACCGAAAATACGATCAGCATCAAGTTGGCGGCCAGCACGTACCGACCCCAACGTCCGCCGACCGCCCGGCCACGTCCCAGCTCGATCTTCTTCTGTCCGCTTCCGTAAAGCATTGCCGTCTGCCTTAAGACTTGATCGCGACCCGAAGCTTGGCGCTTCGTGACCGCGAGTTGGTCCCGACCTCATCTTCAGTCGGGACCAGCGGCCGTCTGGTGACGACCGTCAGTTCCTTTCTCCTCCCCTTCTCAAGAAAGAACCTCTTGACTATCCGATCCTCGAGCGAGTGAAACGAGATGACCGCCACCCTGCCGCCCGGATCGATCATCCGGAAGATCGCCTCCAGTCCGGCCCGAAGGTTGCCGAGCTCGTCGTTGACCGCGATCCGCAGCGCCTGAAAGGTCTTGGTGGCCGGATGGATTCCCCTTCCCGACCTGCCTCCTGGTACCGCTCCGCGAACCACCTCCGCGAGTTCGGAAGCCGAAACGATGTGCCGTCCCCGGTTGGCCGTACGAATCGCGCGCACTATCCGGGACGCATACCGTTCCTCCCCGTATTCGACCAGAATCCTCAGCAAGTCACCCTCCGGCCAGCTGTTCACGATCTCCGCCGCCGTCAGCTCCTGCATCCGGTCGTAGCGCATGTCCAACGGACCGTCGAACCGGAAACTGAAGCCGCGCGTCGGATCGTCGATCTCGAGCGACGAGAATCCGAGATCCAGAACCGCCGCCTGAAACGACCCGAAGGAAGTGGAGAGGAGGATCTTTTCGACGTCCCGGTAGTTCGCGCGGACAAGCATGGCGCGCGAGCCAAAGACATCGAGGTTCCTCCGGGCCGTTTCAAGCGCCGTTTCGTCCAGGTCCAGTCCGAGCAACCGGCCGTCCGGCACGGTACGAGACAGGACCGCCATCGCGTGGCCGCCCGCCCCGACCGTGCAGTCGACGACGTTCGTGCCTGACTGCAACTGCAGCGCCTCAACAGTTTCATTCAAAAGAACCGGTTGGTGTCTTTTGGTCTCGCCGCCGGTATCTGCCATACCCGTTCCGGCTACACGCCGAGCTCACCCATCTGTTCGGCGATCGCCTCGGCCTGCTTCTCGGTCTTGGCGCGGTACTTCTCCCAAACTGTCCGGTCCCAGATCTCCAGCCGATTGAACAGTCCGACCACGACCGTTTCCTTCTTCAGTCCGGCATACTCGCGCAGGTATTCCGGCAGCAGTACCCGTCCCTGACTGTCCAGCTCAATGTCCATCGCTCCGGCCAGCATCAGACGAGCAAAGGCCCGGGAGTTGGCCTGGCTCATCGGCAGGGCGGCCAGCTTCTCGGCCAGCACCTTCCATTCAGCCAACGGATACACGAACAAACAGTCGTCCAAGCCGCGAGTCACCACCGCCTGCCTGGCCAACTGCTTGCGAAACTTCGCCGGAATGGCCAAACGACCCTTTCCGTCGATGGCGTGCTGGTACTCCCCGATGAACATTTGTTTTTCTTGACCTTAACTCCACTTATCCCCACTTCAACCCACTTTAACGTCATGATAATCCAAAACGTCCCAAAATTCAACACTTCCCGGCCTTTTTGTGGATAAAATAATAAACCAAAAACCCGCCTCTGCGACGGGTCACTTCAAGCTGATTTTTATAATCCGGCTCTCACTATCGACCGATCAGCCACCATAATGTTACGGCCAGCAGAATCTGAAGAGGCACACCGATCCAGGGCGAATAGACGAAGTTAATCGAATGGTGCGCTGCCTCGTGCAACCACGCCAACGGACCGGTAACCGGCTTCCTGAGCACCAACTCCAATCCAACCAGTAGGTCCGGGACGGCCGACCCGACGACTGCCGCCCAAACTGCCGGCGTCAGCACGCCTTGACTCCGGCACCACAGCAGGGCCGCGGCCAGGCCGACCAGATCGACCGCAAACATCAGGCCCATCCGAAACGCCGGTATGCGACCGCGCTTGGCCCACTCCCCCAGACTCTCGTCGCCGTGCGGCAGCGCATCGCCGAAGTAGTGCAGCACCCAACCGAGCGCAAAGGCCGCCGCCGGCTGATCGATACCGAGCGCCGACGCAACTGTCACGCTGACCGCCGCATGTGCCGTGATGAACATAGAGAGCTATCTTTTCGAATTAGGATGCCGCTGTCCGCGCACCGAACTGCGGCGCAGCTGCCGATGGTAGGATACGGCGAACCGATGGGCCTCGTCACGGACCTGCTGCAGAAGCGGCTTGAAGGCCATGACCAGGCGCGCCAACTCATGATCCGACTTATCATACACCAGTTCGTCCTGCTTGCGATCGAAACCCTTAGCCAGGCCGACCAGCGGAATGTCGACCAAACCGAACTCGGTCAGAACCTTACGTGCCGCATTGAGCTGTCCCTGTCCCCCATCGACCAAAATCAGGTCCGGTCGTCGCCACTTCTGGCCGTCAGCGCCGCCAAACCGTCGCCGAAACACCTCGGCCAGCATAGCCGTGTCGTTCGGACCCTCGACTGTTCGAATTTTAAACTTACGGTACTGCGACTTCTTGGGCCGACCGTCCTCGAACACCACCAGACTGCCGACCGCCGACTGGCCCGACATGTTCGAAATATCGTAGCCCTCGATCCGACCGAAGACGTCGATGAACTGCCGCAGTGCGGCGTCGTCGCGCTTCAGCACCGCCATGTCACGGATGTGATCCAAAGCCCAGAGACGATCGCGGCACCGTGCGGCGACCTCGAAATTCTCTGCTTTGGCTGCGGCCTGCATCCGACGTTTGATCGCCCGGACTGCCTCCCCGCGCCGACCGTCGAAGTAGCGCATCAGTCCCCGGATGACCGTACCGTACTCGCGCGGCGTGATCGCCCCGGTGCAGACGCCGGGACACTGATGCAGGTGGACGTGAAAGCAGGGCCGGCCGCGGCCCGGCCGACAGACCGACCAGGGAAAGGCCGGACGTAGCGCGTCGAGCGCGGCCTGAACCGCACCTGCCGACCGGAACGAACCGAACGTCTTCAGAAACCGTTCTTTGGAAGTACGCGCCAACTCGTATTCCCGGAGCGGCACCGGACGCGGATACTCCTCCTTAGTGAAGGCCAGATACACTCGACTCTTATCATCCTTGTCGCGGACGTTGTACGACGGCTGCAGCTTCTTGATCAGCTTGGCCTCGAGGATCAGCGCCTCGACCGCGGACGGAGTCTCTTCCCAGTCGATCGAGGCGATCTTCCCCACCATGTCGGCGATGCGTTCGTCCGCCGGCCGCACGAAATAACTCGAAACGCGCGTCCGCAGCGAAGTCGCCTTGCCGACGTACATGATCTTGTCGTCCGTGTCCTTCATGAAGTAGACGCCCGGCCGCGGCGGCAGTTCCGGTTCCTTGAGTTTGACTTGCGGAGGTATCACTTGATTACGGATAACGACTGACTGTTAAGGTTACTGTACCGGCTTAGGATTGACAACCAAAGGAGAAAGGGAAATGGAAAAAACCTGGATCATTTTCATCTGTCAGACGGCGGCCATCGCAGTCGTCCTCGCGGCCAGTTTCTTAGCCCGACAAGAACGGGCTGGTAGGTTCCTAAGACGAATCGCCTTCGCCATAGCGACCTGGGTCATGGCAACCTTCGTGGCCATGAAGCTGGCACTGATGACGGTCTTAGTGATGGCCAGCCTGGGTCTGACGACTTTCAACGGCAATCTGCCGTTGAAACCATTTCTGTTCATAATTTCGACGGTCTTGCACTTCATGTGCATGGCCTGGCTGCCGCTCAAAGATAGGGAGTCGGACCTCTCACTGAGAGGCAAGATCGTCGAGGTTGAAGTCGTCGCCTTCGTTCTGCTGGTCGGATCCATGATCCCCTGACCGCAGACGACGACCGCAGGCGAACCGAACCACACAGCCAACCGCCACTTAATGGCTCCCGCTCGGGAGCCGTTTCTTTTTTTGAAAAGTCGACAATAACAAAGACCCCATATCACACGAAAATACCCTTGCCGCTCCCCCACCGCTCAGCTATCATTTCCGCGTAATTTCGAAACTCTCACCTATCCATCAGTTCGATATGAACCTCAAACGAACACTCGCCGCAGCGGCCGCCGGACTCGGACTGCTGCTGCCGACCGTCGCCTTAGCCGCCGAGCACGCCGCCGAAACCGCACCGGAGTCCGGTCACGGCAACCAGGCCATCACGCTGATCTTCTTCCTGTTCGTCATGCTGATGTTCGCCCGCATCGGCGCACTGATGGAGCACATCGGCCAGCCGGCCGTGCTGGGCGAGCTGCTGATGGGCGTACTGCTTGGCGCGCTGGCCTTCGTTCCCGGCCTAGGCTTCATCGACGGACTCAAGGGCCAGGAGTTCATCGCGCTCGTCGCCGAACTGGGCGTCATCATCCTGCTGTTCCGCACCGGACTGGAGTCCAACCTGCGCGAAATGAAGAGCATCGGCATGAAGGCCGTACTGGTGGCCATAGTCGGAGTGATCCTGCCGTTCGTCGGCGGCTACTTCGCCTCCAAACTGCTGATCCCGGGACTCGAGGGCAACGCCTACCTGTTCATCGGTGCCACCCTGACCGCCACTTCAGTCGGCATCACGGCTCGGGTCTTCAAGGACCTGAACGTACTGGCGACCAAGGAAGCGCAGATCGTGCTGGGTGCGGCGGTATTCGACGACATTCTCGGTCTGCTGATTCTGGCGGTCGTCTCCGGCATCGTCTCCGGAGGACACGTCTCGGTCGGAGAGGTCGCCTGGATCTCGGCCAAGGCATTCATCTTTCTGGTCGTCTCCATTGCCCTCGGACAGCTTCTGGCCAAGCGCATCGGCCGCCTGTTCTCCAAGATACACAGCGGCATTGGCATGAAGATGGCGCTGGCCCTGCTGTTCTGCGGCGTCTATTCCTACGGCGCAGCAGTGCTGGCCGGACTGGCCCCGATCGTCGGTGCCTTTGCCGCCGGACTGGTGCTCGACCCGACGCATTTCGAAGACTTCGTGGCCCCGGCACTGGCCGGCAAGCTCCGGACCTGGACGGAACGACTGAAAATAAATGACCCGGAAATCGCCGCAATAAAGAAAGAGATGACGGAGGAGGCCAAACACGAGGAGCACATGCACGTCGAAAACCTGATCGAGCAGATCGGCTGGTTCTTCATGCCGATCTTCTTCGTCTATACCGGCATGCAGGTCAATCTCGAGACTTTCCTCAACCCTAAGGTACTGGGCATCGGTCTGGCCATCACGGCCGTGGCCTTCGTCGGC
Organism: Parcubacteria group bacterium CG1_02_58_44; assembly: GCA_001872545.1. Classification (GTDB taxonomy): domain Bacteria; phylum Patescibacteriota; class Patescibacteriia; order SG8-24; family SG8-24; genus UBA1561. Next base: position 6,981 of record MNWN01000005.1, on the reverse strand, counting down.
AAGATCGCCACTGGCTGGGTCGTTGGCCGAGGCCTGAACCACGCCATGATCGGCTTCGGCATGATTCCCCGCGGCGAGGTCGGACTTATCTTCGCCAACGTCGGCAAACAGCTGGGGGTCGTCTCGGACGAGACCTTCTCGATCGTGGTCATCATGGTCATCCTGTCGACACTGCTGACTCCGCCGATCCTGGGGGTCATCATCAAGCGACAGAACGCCCGCGCTGCGGCTGCACCAGCCAACTAGACCGACGACAAAAAACAAGCGAAAACCGGACGCTAACCGGACGTGTTACCGGCCGTATTCTGCTGAGCAGATTGACAGTCCGGACAAAAAATGGTTGAATGAGCAGTCCCGACCGGCTCGGGACAGAAAGATTGAGAGATGTCGGAAATAATTATTTTTGTAGAGGTGGTCGTGGCCGCCGCCTTCTTCGTCTTCGTCATCACTTTCGTTGGTGTGGCTGTCCACATCATGACGAAGACCAGCGGCAGGGCGCTGCAGAAAAGTGCCCTCAGTGCGATGGCCATCACGGTTCTGGCTATGGCCGACTCGAAAGAAACGGTCTCACAAGCCAAGACCTTTCTGTTCTTGATCGACCTGAACAGACTGCATCTGAAAGATGTGGTCTGGTCGGCGGAACAGAGACGACAGCTGATTATCTTAGCCACGGCTACTACCCTGCAGGAGTGGCGCCAGACGCCACGCTGTAGCCAAGGACGACCGCCAGTCACTTATGACGCAGCGCGGGGCGGCGTGATCCGCGAAGGCCTGAACTAAAATTTTAGTCACCTACCATTAAACCTTTCTGACGGACCGCCTTAGGCCCGTCTTCTTTTTTAGCCAAAAACGACCGGAAACAATTGACCGATCGACCGTTTTATGCTATTCCTCCTCCAAGGAGGAAACGATGTGGCAGCACTTATTTTTTACGCTAATCCTGTTTTTGATCATTTGGCAGTTCCGACGGCTATGGATCAAAAAAAGGCTGCGTGACGAGGCGGATCGCGTCCTAGCCGCCATCGCTGAATATTCTCCCGATGCCGGACGATTGGCCTTAGCCCTATCTGAAGAACTGATCTACCATGATATCGAGATGCCGAGAGTCTGCTGCACACCCGGCCAAGCCTCAAAAATAGCAAGCCTAGCTCGACGAGAAAGAGCGAGAAGGATGGCTGCGGCCATAGCAAATGGCGACTGCACGTAAAAACGATCTCTCTCTAGCGTACGTCAAGCGGACCGCCCTGCGGTCCTTTTTTGTTGCGCCAAAACCAAAACCGCCGGGCGCAGCTGCAGCCAACCGACGGTTCGTCTTTCGAACAGAGCAAGCCGGACGACTACAGCTTGAGCGTCCGCTTCAGGTACTGGGCAGTCCAGCTGTCGGCATACCTGGCCACCTCCTCTGGCGTGCCGGTAGCCACCACCCGACCGCCCTCCTCCCCGCCCTCCGGTCCCAGGTCGATCACGTAGTCGGCCACCTTGATCACGTCCAGGTTGTGCTCGATCACCACGACCGAGTTGCCCTGGTCCACCAGCTTCTGCAGCACTTCCAAGAGCCGACGGATGTCCTCGAAGTGCAGGCCGGTCGTAGGCTCGTCCAAAATGTAGAGAGTCCGGCCGGTCTGCCGCTTAGAAAGCTCGTTGGCTAGCTTGACCCGTTGTGCCTCGCCGCCCGAAAGCGTGGTCGCCGACTGCCCCAGCTTCAGATAGCCTAACCCGACTTTATTCAGTACCGAAACCTTGTCGTAGACCTGGGGAATGTCATGAAAAAACTTCTCCGCCTCCTCGACAGTCAGCCCCAGCACGTCATGAATGTTCCGGTCGTGCCACTTGACCTCCAGCGTCTCGCGGTCGAAGCGTCGTCCGCTGCAGACGTCGCAGGTGACGTAGACCGTGGGCAGAAAGTGCATCTCGATGGCCAGCTTGCCGTTGCCCTGACAGTTCTCGCACCGTCCGCCAGGCACGTTGAAGCTGAAGCGTCCCGGACGGTAGCCGCGGAACCGCGCCTCCTCGGTCGCGGCGAACAGCTCGCGGATCGGCATCCAGGCGCCGGTGTAGGTCGCCGGATTGGAACGCGGCGTACGTCCGATCGCCGACTGGTCCACGAGCACTACCCGGTCCAGGTACTCCACGCCCAACAGCTTCTTGTGCGCGCCGACCGGATTCCTGGACATGTTGAACAGGTTGGAGAGGCCGCGATAGAGGATGCGGTTGACGAGCGTCGACTTGCCGGAGCCGGACACGCCGGTCACGCAGACGAACTTGCGCAGCGGAATCTCGACGTCCGTTCCCTTGAGGTTGTGTTCAGTCGGTGCCACGATCCTGAGCATCTCGTTCATCTTGGTCCGCCGCCTGGCCGGAACCGGAATGCTGCGCTCGCCGCGGACGTACTTGGCGGTCAGCGAGTCGGGGTGCTGAAATATCTCCGGCACCGGACCGGAGGCGACGATGTTGCCGCCGTGCTCGCCGGCTCCCGGACCGAAGTCCACCAGCCAGTCGGCCTCGATCATGGTGTCCTCGTCGTGCTCGACGACGATGATGCTGTTGCCGATGTCCCTGAGCCGCTTGAGCGTCGCGATCAGCCGATCGTTGTCCTTCTGGTGCAGGCCGATCGACGGCTCGTCCAGGACGTACAGTGCGCCGACCAGTCCGGAACCGATCTGCGAGGCCAACCGGATGCGCTGCGCCTCGCCGCCCGAAAGCGTGCCGGCCCTCCGGTCCAGGGTCAGGTAGTGCAGCCCGACGTTCAGCATGAACTCCAGCCGACCGACGATCTCCTTCATCACGTTGACCGAGATCTCGAGTTCACGTTCGCCCAACTTGAGTTCCTTCAGGAAAGCGTGAGCCCGATCGACCGACATGGCCGTCAGCTCGACGATGTTCCGGCCGCCGATGCGTACAGCCAATGCCTCCGGTCGCAGCCGCCTTCCTTCGCAGGACGGACAGATGTCGTCGGAGAAGACCTGCTCTACCCCCAGTCCGGTACATTCGACACAGGCCCCATACGGGCTGTTGAAGGAAAATAGGCGCGGCTCGATCTCCGGAAACGAGGTGCCGCAGTCGGGACAGGACAGCGAACTAGACAGCAGGCGCTCGGTCCCGTCGGCCAGCGTGACCCGCAGCAGCCCGTCTCCCCGGGTCAGCGCCAGCTCGACCGCCTCGGCCAGTCGCTGCCGCAGCTCCACGTCCGGCGAGACGAAGAGCGCCGGAGCGAAAGTGTCGATCACCAGATCGATGTCATGCCGCCGGTTACGGTCGATCACCAGCCGGTTCCTGAGCGAACGCAACTTGCCGTCGACCCGCACTTGGCCGAAGCCGCTGTTGTACAGATCGTAAAGCAGCTGATGGTACTCCCCCTTCCGTCCGCGCACGATCGGCGCCAACACCAATATGTCCTTGCCGCGGCCGCGCGCCGGAGCGACCCGACCGGCATCCAAGATCACGTCCACCATCTCGGCGGCCGTCATCTTGCTGATCGCCTGACCGCACTGCGGACAGGACGGCTCCCCTATCCGTGCGTACAGCACGCGCAGGTAGTCGTAGATCTCGGTGATGGTCGCCACGGTCGAGCGCGGATTGGCCGAATGGGCCTTCTGGTCGATGGAGATGGCCGGCGACAAACCTTCGATCTCATCCACGTCCGGCTTCTGCATCTGCCCCAAAAACTGCCGTGCATAGGCGGACAACGACTCTACGTAACGGCGCTGCCCCTCAGCAAAGATTGTGTCGAACGCCAAAGACGACTTGCCCGACCCGGACAGTCCGGTGAACACCACCAGCTTGTTGCGCGGAATCTCCAGGGAAACGTTCTTGAGGTTGTTCTCGCGCGCGCCGCGCACGATGATCTTGTCCAACATGTCTATTTCTTCTTATTGATGGAAGGTCTCCGGCCCCGGCGTGTCGCACTGCCGGACTTCAGTCCCTGCTTCAGTACGGCGATCTCGTCCCTGAGCACGGTCGCCAACTCGAACTCCAGGCTCTTGGCCGCCTCGCGCATCTGACGTTCCTTGTCGGCAATGATCTCCTCGACCGGCCGGTCGTCGGCCTTGAGCTCCAACCCCAACACCGCGGCTACCCGCTCATCGCTGAAACCCAATCCAGCCGCCAGGTCGCCGATCTCCTTGAAGATGGTCTGCGGCGTGATGCCGTGCTCGAGGTTATACTTGATCTGTCTGGCCCGCCGCCGATCAGTCTCGCTCATGGCCCGTCGCATCGAACCGGTGATCTGGTCTGCGTACAGAATGACTTCACCGAGCACGTTCCGAGCCGCCCGACCTATGGTCTGAATGAGCGAAGTCTCGCTCCTGAGGAATCCCTCCCGGTCCGCATCCATGATCGCGACCAGCGTAACTTCGGGCAGGTCGAGTCCCTCGCGCAACAGGTTTACGCCGACGATGATGTCGTGAGTTCCGCGCCGGAACTCGGTCAGGATCCTGATGCGGTCCACGGTCTTGACGTCACTGTGCAGGTAGGCGGCCCGAAAGCCGCCCTCGCGAAGGTACTCGTCCAGGTCCTCGGCCATCTTCTTAGTGAGCGTGGTCACGAGCGCCCGACCGCCAGCTTCGATGCAGGTCCTCAGCCGAACCATGAGGTCGTCCACCTGTCCGGGCTGTCCGTCGGTCTCGCTCGCGGGCAGGACCGTCACCTTGGGATCGATCAGTCCGGTCGGCCGGATGACCTGCTCGACGATCCGCTCCGAGATCCGACGCTCGTAGTCGGCCGGCGTAGCCGAAACGTAGACCAGCTGCGGCACGCGGGCCATGAACTCGTCCGACTTCAGCGGCCGGTTGTCCGCAGCCGACGGCAGTCGGAAACCGTAGTCGATTAGGTTGCGCTTACGGGCCGCGTCGCCGTTGTGCATGCCCTCGAGCTGCGACACGGTGACGTGCGACTCGTCGATGAAGCAGACGAAGTCCTCGGGAAAGTACGACAGCAGCGTGTCGGGCGGTTCGCCCGGCGACCGGCCGGACAGGTGCCGCGAGTAGTTCTCGATGCCGTTGCAGTAACCAATTTCCTCTAGCATTGCTAAATCAAAGTTGGTGCGACGCTCCAGCCGTTCGGCCTCGAGCAGCTTGCCGGTCCGACGAAACTCATCCAGTTGGATCTCGAGTTCGGCCCTGATAGCAATCGCCGCCCGCTCGCGCTCCGGACCGGGCGTGATGAAGTGCTTGGCCGGAAAGACCCAGGCCTCGTCCTCGCGGCTCAGACGTTTACGGCTGACCGGGTCGATGAGGGTCAGGTCGGCAATGCGCTCGCCGCGGATATCCAGGCGCACGACGAACTCCTCGGCCGCCGGACGAATCTCCACCACGTTCCCCTGCACCCGAAACTCTCCGCGCTCCAGGTCGGACGTGGTTCGTTGATACTGCATCTGCACCAGCTGACGCATGACCGCGGTCCGCGAGAGCTCGCCGCCCCGCAACAGCCGAAGGTGCATCTGCTCGTAGGTCTTGGGCGCGCCCAGACCGTAGATGCACGAGACCGAAGATACGATGATGACGTCACGCCTGGTCAGGAGCGACTGCGTGGCCCGATGCCGCAGCCGGTCGATCTCCTGGTTGATGGTCGCCTCCTTCTCTATATAGGTGTCCGAGGTCGGCAGGTAGGCTTCGGGCTGATAGTAGTCGTAATAGGAAACGAAGTACTCGACCGCATTCTCCGGAAACAGTCCCCGAAACTCGTTGCACAGCTGCGCGGCCAGAGTCTTGTTGTGGGCGATGACCAGCGCCGGACGTCCGAGGTTACGAATGACATTGGCCATGGTGAAGGTCTTGCCCGAACCGGTGATGCCCAGGAGCGTCTGATGGCGCAGGCCGGAACGCAAACCGTCCGTCAGGGCCTCAATGGCCTGCGGCTGGTCGCCCTTGGGCTGATGTTTCGATACGAGCCTGAATTCCATCGGTACGAATAGACTCTTATGGTTATTGGTCCGGCGACAGGCGATGACAGCCAAAGCCCCCGGAAGTTGACCCTTCTAGGGGTGGCGTGACGAACCTGACTTGTTCCCGTTACCCGCCGGGCCGGCCTTAAGTGTAGGCATCCAGGCAGGTCTCGAACGGACTCTAAGGAGAGTAGACCGCCAGACTGCCGGAGTCAAGGCTGCCGGTCACCGCCGCGGAGATGACGTGGGGATGCGAAAAGACCTCCAACCGAGCGTGGCTGAAGGTCTTTGATTGAAGTCCTTTCCTTTTTTTGGCTCGGCCCCGACAGGGTCAGGCCAAGCCGAGTCGTCCGACGGCCAGACGCAACACGGAACGACTGGTCTCGATGTCGAGACCCCGCTCGCGCAGCACGACCAAGACCGCCTCCGCTGCCGCCTCGTTCTCGGCAGTCTGCTCGTCCCTCTGGGCCAGACGCACCTCGGCCCATTTTTTGACTGCTTGCACCTTCCTAGTACCTATTAAAGAGAGGTACGCCTGCCTTCGCTCTCCCTTATGACCCTCAACGAAAAAGACCGCTAAAGTCCTTTCTATCCCCTCATCGAGAATAATGCCAGCCAATAGCATCGGTTTGTTGGCATCATTCTGAAAAAGGGAGAGGCTTTGGCCTGTCAACTGCGCCAGCTCTTGATCCACCGGGACACCATTGTCCCAGCAGTCCAATATGATCGGCCATCCCAATACGGACAGCCTCAGAGCTGGTTTAAGCTCACTCCAACCATAGTCCCTCCATCTCTCATTCATCCTTCCTCCTCGTCCAGCCTCCTCTAAATGGCCGGAACAAGGAAACCTAGCAAAAAAACGGTTTTGTCAAGCCCCTGTACGGTCCACCTTCAAGGGTTACACATTTTCTTGGCTAAGCTGAGCTAACTTCTCGTAGGGCGTGAGTCCGTCCATGCCGCGGCCCAGGTGCGGACGTTCGGTGTTGTACCAGCGCACATAAGCGGATAGCGATTTCCACGGCCGGTGCGGGTTGAGGTAGTACTCGTCGTCCACGGAACGGTTGGCGCGCTCAACCTTGCCGTTCCAGGGGGCCGACCTT
>MNWN01000035.1 GCA_001872545.1 Parcubacteria group bacterium CG1_02_58_44 | reverse complement strand
CCTGTCTCCTCCAACATTGTCATCCCGGAACCGCGAGCGCAGCGAGTGGTATCCGGGATCCAGAAAATAATGTCATTCTGCCTCTGAGCTGTGCGAGAATATTCGGGATCCAGGATCCGATCTATTTTGCGGGACGGCCCCGGCGCGCGAGCCCCGTCCCCCGCGGAGCGGAGCCGGGGGTTCCCGGGGGACTGGAAGTCCTCCGGGTTGAGGAAGATAAGTCTGGGTCCCGGGTCTCCGCCCGGGACGACAAAGTGGAGGGAGCTTTAAAAATTATGTCATCCCGGACTTGATCCGGGATCCAGGATCCGATCTATTTGCGGGACGGCCCCGACGCGGCAACCTCGGAGGCGTCCGGGCTGGGTCCCGAGCGATAGGTGAGGGCCGGACGCCGAGAGTTAGGGCGGACCGCCGCCGGAGCGGGCCGACCTGTGCCGCGCGGGACCGTCCCGAAGGGGGTCCGGGGCGCGAGCCCCGTCCCTCCGCGGAGCGGAGCCGGGGGTTCCCGGGGGACTGGAAGTCCCTCGGGTTGAGGAAGATAAGTCTGGGTCCCGGGTCTTCGCTCGGGACGACAAGGGGTTACTTCTGGGTCCCCACCTCCGCTAAAGCTACGGTGGGCAAGCCGGCTCTCCGTCCGGGACGACAATATTGTGTTGAAGTATGGATAAGGAGTTTGACTCCCCCCTTAACATAAGGGGTGAAATATGGCATTGTCAGGTCTTGACCAGAATGTCTTCTTTTGTTAGGTTGACCCGTCCGGCATTAACGTCGGCGAATCCTTTAGGAGGAAGAGATGAAGAAGAGGAATGGACTCAGGACGCTCATTTTGAGCTTTTTGGGCATGTTCAATCGGCTGGCCGCTGGCAGCCTGACGCTGCAAGAGGTGCAGGATCCCCGAAGTCTGTTCTATGTCGGGTACCCACGGTCTGATGCGGGTAGTCGCACGGCCCCGAGATACGTCGATCTACCGCCTGGGTGCGGTCGGCAGAGGATAAATAAAGAAGGCAGTTCTGGCCGCCATGGATCGGGCGGTCGAAGAAGGACGCTGCGTCTTCGGCCGGGAGGACGGAGTCGGACAGACTTTAGGCGAACTGGTTCGGCTGCTGGCGGACAACGATTTCGCCGGAGCCGACGGTTCCTCCGTGGAGGAAGCCGTGACGGCTTGGCTGTCCGGTCCGGGGAAGGAATGGTGTCCGACCTTCCGACCGGAAGAAGGTCTGGATTTCGTGCCGTATTCTCTGCCATTGGCGAGGCAGGCGATACTGGGATCGCTCGGTGCCGAGACGATCAGGATATTCTGAGACTAGATCACGTCACTTTTATTTGGCTCCTTGATGGAGCCTTTTTTGTCTCGCTTCGCAGAACTCCAGGTGCAAGTTTGGAGGAGTCGGCGTGTCATCTTTAGGGCCTTACGGCAACTACATCTTTCGGGGACGGAGGACAGCGGCCGTCGAAGGCAGGAATTTGACCGCCAGCAGGGTCGAGATGGGCACCACCGCGACCAGGCCGATGCTGCCGACGAGCGTGCGGACGATCTCCGTGGCCAGCATCTCGTTGCTGATCGCCTGGTCGAAGCCCAGCGGAGCCAGGCCGTTGATGCTGAAGAGCATCAGGAGCGGCAGCGAGGCGCCGGCGTAGGTCAGGAACAGGGTGTTGACCATCGAGCTCAGGTGCGAGATGCCGACCGACATGGCCCGGCGGTAGATGGTTCGCGAATCAGACGACGGATCGGCTCTTTTCAGTTCCTCGACTACCGCGATCTGCGAGATGACCACGTCGTCGAGCACCCCCAGCGTGCCGATGACGATGCCAACGAGCAGCAGCCCGCGCACGTTGACGGCGCCGCCGCCGGACGTGGCCAGGAACATGGCGTCCTCGGACTCGAAGCCGGTCAGCTGGGCCAGACCGATGAAGGCCGACGACAGCAGTCCGGTCATGGTCAGCGAGACGACGGTGGCGACCACGGCCAGGTGCGACGCGCGGTCGAATCCTTCGGTGACGTAGATGGCGAAGAATAGGATCATCACCGATCCGACGATGCCTACGAGCAGCGGACTGTGTCCGGCGAGCACCAGCGGAACGATGAACTTGAGGATGACCGCGAAGGTCAGTCCCAGCACGATGAGCGCCCGCAGTCCCTTCAGCCGGCCGACGGCGACCACGAGCGTTGCGAACAGCAGGGCCAGCCAGAACAGCGGCCAGGTACGGACGCGGTCTACGATGTAGAAGGTCTCGTTACCGTCCAGGTTCAGGTTGCGGGTGACGAACACCTCGTCGCCGGGCCGGTATTCGTTCGTGGACAGCACGTCATAGTCCAGTCCGTCGTAGGTTATCTCGCGATCCATGATCTCGCCGTCCAGTCTCCTCAGCTTCAGCTTCTGGCCGACCGAAACCGAGCCGTTCTCGCGCGTCTCGCTCCGGCTTTCGGTGACTTCGGTCACTACCGCCCGGAACATCTGATTGCCGTCATCCTTCATTTCCTGCGCCGCGGCCGGTCGAACGGCGACCGACGTCAGCAGCGTCAGGGTCAGAAGTGCGGCCGTCAGCAGCCTTTTCCGTCGCTGGGCTGTCTTCATGCAGTTTGGGGTTAGGTGATGCAGGGCCGTATTTAGGCATTATGGACCAGAAAGGACGGTCGGACTAGGTTGCAGCTTTCTTGCGGATCGCCTGCGGATTGGCCCGCGAAGTTCAAAGTCTTGACAAGTCGTGGACGTTGATCAAACATGGACGGGATGTGCCGCACAAGGAAGCGGCGCACGAAGGAGGAAATGTGGACTTTAAAAATCTGGCGCAGAAGCTTGGCAGCTCAGTGGAGGCCTGGTGGCTAATGCAAGAAGCTCAAATTTGGAATCCGGAGTCGCTGAGGCACGAGGATTGGGTCTCTCTCGCTCGAGAGATTCTTCGTCGCAAGGAGAGGAGTGACCATGCTACGTCAATCGACCTGCCGTATTACGTCTTGGTTTTTTTGTGCAGCACCGCCAAGGCGGTAGAGCAGATTGAAGCGGTTTTAATCGGTGACTTCCCAATTGATCGGAAAATGAAAGAAGGTTTGCTGGACCGTCTGCGGTCCCTTGTCTTGACATTCAAGGATTGGTATGGAGTTTGGGTCTTGACCGATCCGCTGACGGAGTTCGGCCAATATGTCCTGTCCGAGATGGTTCGTCTGTCGTCAGGGCTTTTATCAACTAACCCAAAAGACCACGCCCTTGGGCGTGGTTGAATGGGACATTCCCTGCGGTATTTTGGTATGTTCCATGCATGGATATACGTCTTTC
>MNWN01000018.1 GCA_001872545.1 Parcubacteria group bacterium CG1_02_58_44 | reverse complement strand
CTGCGGCAACATGAACCCCCGGCGTCCATTCTCGACGACATCGCGCACACTTTCTTCGGCCTCGACGAACGTTCCAAAATCGGGTATATGAACAAGACGGGCATGCTGGCTTGGGCATACTTTTTTCCGGAGAGAAAATTGTACCGACAGCATGCCCGTTTTATCGCTGCACGAAAACAAAAAAAGCCACCGCGCAGGTGGCTAACTCAACAATTACCCTTGTAATCTGTCGTGACAAGAATGACTATTCCCTCGAACAGCTAAAGACATCAGAATCGCAATCGACCTGCCGACATGTTTTTTCTGTTTCGATAAAGCCACCGACCAAATCAGTTGATTCAACCGAATAGACCGGAGCTCCAGCCATGCTGTCGGAGCACAAATCAATCCCCTCCCCGGTGAATTCCCATTTTTCATAGGAGACCGACAGGGGTGACCAACCTACGATGTTGCCCAAGGCGGACCTTCCGTATAGCTCGTTCCATTCTTCACGTACCACTTCCCGCACATCACCCTTCGAAATATCGACCAGCAATATCGACTCAAACTGACCGCTAAACCTCTGGTCGGACAAGGGTGACGGAAAATTATTGGTTTTAACGATAAAATTTTTGTCGTCTCGAAATCTTGTACAGACCTCGGAATTTTCCCCCGTCAACGGCGCCCATCCTTCCGCAACAATCAGCCTCTCTACCTCAGCAAACCTAGTCGGCAGGTCACTGCCAGAAAAACAGTGGACCATAAACTCAGTCGCAGTTTCGCCACTAGTTTGAACGTCAGAGATTTCTGAATCCATGACCTTGACGTCGTCCAGATTCAGACCGTCAACCGTCACCGCTACCTGCGCCAATTTCTGATACTGCCTGACCGACAGGCCGATCAGTACCGCCATTCCAACGGTGATGGCCACTGCGACGGCCAGTTCAATAACCAAACGAGCTGTCTTTCCGCCTTCATTCATATTCTGATGATTAAGAAATAATTCCTCGATATGGGAACGGCCGAACGGCCGTCTGACGAGATCAGCTTACCTCAAATGACCACCCGCATCAAAGACAATTTCGTGGTCTATCGACAAAAAAAAGACATCCTCCCCGGACTAGAGTTCGGGGTTCCCGACTTTACTCATTCAACCCACCGCTATCCGCACGTCGGGGACACGGCATTATCTCCTCTTTGCCTTCTCGACTTCCTTCCGGAGCTGCTCATTTTCCTTCTTGATGGCCATTTCGGCGATCGACTGCTTGGTATAGAGGTGAGTCAAGGAAAAAACGACCGAACTGGCGAACACGATCAGGCCGACGTTCAGCAGAAACAACACGAACGAGTCGGCGATAATAGCCCACTCAAGTCGCGCGATACCGATCCCGGTGACCGCGAGCGGCGGGATTAGCGCCACCGAAACGACGACACCCGGCAGACTGGCGCTCAACTGCGGCCTGATGAGCGCATAGGATGCGGCCAGACCGGCCACCAAGGCAACGAAGGCGGAGATCACGTCAGGACTCAATCTAGAGATGATTTCCGGATTGAGACCGGAATCCAGTCCGGCGATGCGCGAAAAAAACAGGGTCACCACGACCGAGCACGGCAGGGCGAAGGCCATCGACTTCAAAACAGTGAAGAAGGAACGCGAAATAAGCGGACGGTCGGCCATGACGATGCCCATGGAAAAGCCGAGTATGGGCGACAGCAGCGGCGCGATCAGCATGCTGCCGATGATGATGCTGGCGCTACCGACCAACAGCCCGAAGGTCGCCATAATCACGGACAGGGTGATCATCAGGAAAAAATCGTCGCGTGGAGTACTATCGGCGATCAGACGCTCGACCGCTCCCCTCTTGTCGGCCTCGGTCAGACTAGTGAATAGGGTAGTCATGGTGTGTTCGTCAGATGATTCGTTATTCCATCAGGAATGTCGTCGATGACGGCCTGGGCTCTGGCCAGATAGTCCTGCCGTAGGGCAGTCAGCTGGGACTGCTCGGTCTCTAGCGTCTTCATTAATTCCTCGATCTGATCAACCGGAAGAAGTGGAACTAACTTGATCCAGGCTTCACGTTCGCCTTCTGGTAGGTCAGCGCTGTTGAGAAGCGCTACCAATTTTTCAATATCTACCATAGGTCCAAAGATTATTCTTCATCTTGTCCGCTAGTCTCCCCCTTGCCAGGAAGAGCCCCTAACTCACGCTCCACACCCTGCTTGACCCGCCTGACTAGCAACTGACCGCCGTCCTGCGCGACCTTCTTGGCGAACGGAACCGCGACCTTCCTCCAGCCTTCACGTTTGATGGAGTTGATTAAGCCTCTCAACGCATGCCCGCTGACCACCACCTCTCCGGCCAGGTAGATCACCCGGTCCAACATAGACAGATCCTCAAAGCTAACTCCATGTCGTCCAGTCTCCGAATCCTTCTCGATTACGACCCGCTTGCCAAAAAAGGCGTAAGCCAAACCGACGTAAGGAATAACCTCGAGCGCCGCGGACATAATCTTTTCTTTGGTATCCAAATCAAGAAACTCCGCCGCTCGTTGCACTGCCTGTCCCAAAAGTTGCAGCCGACTCTTGGCTGCGCTACCACGCACCACCAACTGCGCATTTCTACACTCCTCTTCAAGACCCTCAATCCCCTTCTGCTGTTCCGGATTCAGTTTATTAAAATCGGCATCGATGAGTTTCTCCGACGGCTGGACGTAGACCTCATCCGAGAGATGTTTGAAATACTGGATCTGTTCAGGTGTAAGAAAAACGGTAGCTTCGCTTTCTCTGCTTTCAGGTGAAAAAGACCCCTCCCCTCCGAACCGATTTCCTTCCATACTCCTTCTGTGGTTACGATCAAACGATACTTGGCCCGACATTACTAATACGATACTAGCAAATGCGGCGGATTTTGAGAAATCCAAAGACATCATCAACATAAAAAAGGCCGCGTGGGACACGGCCTTCTGATCCTTACGTCACGTCAGTTTGAAGACCCCTTGCCTAGATCGACAATCTCGTCGATACGAATCTGGCTTACGAAATCAGGAATATGGCTGACCATGATCATCGCCCCCTTAAAGGAGTTGAACGCCTGAGCCAAAACGGGAAGGTGGCGGAAGTTGATGTGATTGGTCGGCTCGTCGAGTATCAGCAGACCCGGCTCCATCAGCACCAGACGGGCGATCGACAGCAGTCCCTTCTGTCCCTCGGACAGCCCACCAACCTCGCTCGCCAGCGCCTTGCCGTCCAGCAGGAATCCCGCAGCAGTCGAACGCAGCACCTGCTCGTCCTGCTCCCTCATGACTTCGAGCAGCGTGTCATAGGCCGTGCGGCCGAAGTTGAGTGTCGAAAAATCCTGAGAGTAGTAGCCCATACGTACGTCGCGGCCGAGAACCGCGCCCTCCGCCGTCCGGTTGAAAATCCGCCGGAGCAGTGTGCTCTTGCCGATGCCGTTCGGTCCAGCCAAAAGGACATGCGAGCCGCGACGCAGCACTACGTCGACTTCTTTGGTCACATACTGACCATCCCTGATCGCGCCAATCCTGCTCAACTCCAAGATCTTCCCGTTAAACTCGAAATCAAACTCCTGTGACGGTATCTCGAACTCGCGGATGGTCTTGTCCTCGCGCCGAACCTCGACCATAGACTCGCGCATCTCGTCCGCGCGCTCCCGCATGGTCTTGGCCACGCTGCGCAGCTTGCCGCCCTTATGCGCGAACTTGCCGGATTGTGCCATCTTGCGCTTGATCTCGGCCTCGGCGCGCGCGTTAAGCATGCGTTCGCGCTCGATACGCCCCTCGATCTCTTCGACCACGTTCAGGTAGTTGCCGCGATACTGTTCGATCTTATGATTGAACACATCAAGATAGAGCACGCCGTCAGTGAAAGCATTCAGGAACTCGGCGTCATGCGAAATCACGATAGCCGTCTTCTCGTACATCATCAGGAAACCTGTCAGATGTTCGATGCCCTCCTGATCCAGGTTATTGGTCGGCTCGTCGAGAAGCAGGATGTCAGGACTCTGTATGAGAGCGTATGAGAGCAGCAGACGCGCCTGCTGTCCGCCGGAATGCTCACTCAGTTTCTTGTCGAGATCGGTCCTGAAATTCACCGCCTCAAGAACGTCGGCGATCTGTTTGTCCAGGTTGTAAGGCACTTCGGCGAACGTCCCGGCGAACCATTCGCGGACGCTAAGGTCCATGCACTCCTGCGGTATCACCTGCTTGGCGATGCCGACAGTCGCATCCTCGGGCGTCAGGAAAATCTTCCCTTCTTTAGGCTTGAGCTCGCCGAGAATCAGGCTGAAGAGTGTAGTTTTGCCGGCGCCGTTCTGTCCCATGAGCGCAAACTTCGAGCCGTTGCGTACCGAAAGGTCGACCTCATCGAGGATCGTCTTGCTCTCTCCATACTTATAGGTCACGCCGTCGAAGCGAAGGACCACGTTGTCGTTCGGCATATGGCGAAGAAGGTACCAGATTCGGGGCGTTCTGGCAATGGGCAGCCCCTCAAGGTAGATCTGGAGTAAAAAATGGCTGTCCTGTCACGACGGCCAATTTAGTCCTTATCCGGCTAGCTCTGAGCTGATGCCCGAAGCCTTGGACCCAACACCCGGCTTGGCCTGCGCGAACCCCCACCGGACCAGCAGCCGCGAAAACAAAACCGGTATCACGAACTTGAAGACGATGCTGGAGGCGATGACGGCCGAAAACAGCTCGGGGCCGATCAGTCCATTACTAAACAAGAGAGTCATGATCACGATGCTGGTGCTGAACCGCACGGAAAGGCCGATACCGAGCAGGATGGAGCCTTTGGTTCCGAGCTGCTTACGACCGACTGCATAACTCGCAAGAATCTTGACGCAGTTGGAGACGGCCACGATCAGCAGCACGACGAACGGATGGACGATCAGATATCCGAAATCAAGTTCGGCCCCAACGGAGAGGAAAAAGATCGGCACGAACAGTCCGTAGGTCAGCCCCTTGATCTCGGATTCGAGCAGTGCCATCCGTTCGGCTGGCACGAACAGCCGCAGGATGATGCCAGCCAATATCGCCGCGATCGGACCGGCGCTCGCATACGACCCAATGCCGACGAAGAGGAAGAAGATGGCCAGGACGAAGACAAGCAGCGTCTCGGTGCCGCCGAACCTGAACTTCTTTACGGTCGACTTCAGCCAGCGCAGGCCGGCGGTCAGGACGACCAGAAAGGCCAAAAAGACAAAGACCGTCCCGAACGCCCACGGATCGTGCCGGCCGATGAGAAAGATCACGGCCAGCAGCATCAGCAGCTCGATGACGTCATCGACCGTACCGATGCCGAGAATCGACTGTCCTAAAGTGGTGTTGACGATGCCGAACTCCTGGAGAATGGGGATGAGAATCGCCTCGCCGACGGTCGCGAACGACAGGGCGACGACCGCGGCGATCAGCCAGGACGTACCGAAAATGAAATGGATCAGCAGCGTACCGAAGACCGCCTCCGCCGGAATTATTATCAGGGCCGACGTGACTATGAACTTCCCGCGCTGACGCAACTTGTCCAGGTCGAGCTCAAGACCGACCAGAAACAGCAGCAGGTACATGCCTATCTCCGCGAACGACCGGAAGGTTTCGGACGAGATGATGCCGTCGAACGGATGTCCGAAAACGGCGATGCCCGCGCCGATCAGCAGCGCAGCAAATATCCACGGCACGCGAAACCTCTCCAGTGCCTTCCCGAAAAGCAACGTCAGCAGAAGGGTACCGGCGACGAACAGAAATAGGTTCATAATAATCGGCTAGGACGAAAGCTAATTCTTAATTGTCGAAAAGAAGTATATCAAAATCGACCTCACTGCACCTTGGATCGGCTTTTCTCAATCAGGAACCTTAACCCAAAAGAAAGCCTACTCGACGATCACCTGCACCCGTCCGACCTCGCCGGTGGTCAGCCTGACCTTGATGCCGCGCGGATGGACAGCCGAACCGGTCAGGATGTCCCGAACGAACCCCTGCGTCAGGACGCTCGTGCCCTGATCCTTCTTTAGGGTGATCGCCACCGCCTGTCCCGGAAAAATGTCCGCTCGCCTTGTTCCGTCTTTCATATTGGATCCTCTCGATCAGTCACCGTCCGCCGCTGCGAAAACGTCTGCGGGCCGTATTCTCGTACTTCCTGACCAGTCGAGACAGCTCTTTCCCGTGCCTCAAATGCACGTAGATGACGGCGCTCAAGAGAGCCGAGAAGAAACACCAGACCGAATAGAACGCCGTCAGGTAGGACCAAAGCGAGATCGCCAGCGCACCAACGAGCGCCAGACCGAGGACGCGGATGAACTTATGACTGGAAATCAGGCAGAAACAGCAGGTCACGAGCACGTAGACGGCCAGACCGTACGGAATGGGCGGCAGAACCATACGGTAAATGATGCTGCCTGTCGCGCAGGACGCTGTAACAGGTCCGCGCAAAACGTAGGTCAGGAGCCAGAGACTGAGAGCGACCCGATCAGCAGGAATATCCTGAGGGCTGTCCTCCTGCGGCCGGGCGGCTCGAGCGCACCGACCGCCAACGGAACGTAGAACGGCCACAGCACGTGCGAGAACATCACGTAGACGAAGGCGGCCGACGAGTGCAGCCAAGGGACGCCGGACGAAACCCAGACGATTCCCTCCACGGCCTGCTGGGCGCCGAAAAGCAGCGGCATGGCCGCGAGCGGAATCCGGTCTATCGATTTGGCCTCGCGCAGGGTCACCACGCCCATGGCACTCAAGCCGGCGGCGGCGACGAAGCTGGCTGTCGCGGAAAAACACATACCTGGATTATGACAAGCTCAGTTCCCACAAGCCATGCCTAGTCATGACTGCGGACAACCTCATGATGAGATGCTTCGAAAGTGATTTCAGAATATCCACAATTAGTGGATACTGTTGACTTGTCAGCTCTAACCTCAGTTGTTATCATCGTGAAGACCTTCCAGGAAAGGAGAAAACTCCATGGAAGTCAGGAAACTTTTGGTTCTTTTTTCGTAGCTGTCAATGCACGGAGCGCAACGACAGTGCGAACGCCGCGGACCTGAGTGTGCGCCGAACTACGGTCGATAGCACCATCTGACCGCCAGTCCGGCCGCACTCAAGCAGAACTCAGCGGGATCACCCCTTGGTGGTCCCGCGTTTTTATTTGACGAAGGAGACGACAAAAAATAAACAGCGGTGAACGACAGCAATATCTTACCTACGGCTCCACGACTCGAAGACCGTCGATGGTCGTCTTGATCCTCGCTTGGACACCTGAGTAGTATTGTCTGACATTCTCATGGCTGAGTCTGTCCGCGACCTCTGCATAATCGACCCAGACGACTCGATCGCCATTGAACTCGGTTCTGAGTGCCGTATCGTCCTCGGACTGCGCAAGAAACATGTCGAGGATCACGTGACTGCCGCTCGGATGATCGTATTCCATGGCCGGAAGCGGAACACCGACCGAATGGACAGACAGCCCGGTCTCCTCGGCGACCTCCCTGGCCATAGCCCGGACGGAAGTCTCGCCCTCTTCGACGTGCCCCTTGGGAAACGACCAATCGCCGTGTCCCGCACGAAAAATCAGCGCGACCAATGACGGATCACTCTTGGACAGCACCACGGCACCGGCTTTCCTGACGATCAGCATAGACATTGACACCAGACCTGCGTGAACAATTGAGGGGGGGCGTTCAGAAATTCTAAAAGGGTCAGATGACTTATTAAGTCATCTGACATGATCGACCACACCGCCGTTGATGATGCCTACAGCCTTTGATAGGGTCATGTAATTTTCCATAAATTCTTTTAGTTTACCCAAAAGAATAATTCTTCTCAAAATACCCGCTAAATCCTCTTTTGCTTCCGCCCTAAGAGGACTCGCCAACGCTTCTGCTTGTGTCTCTAAAGCAAGAAGCGGCCCGAGCTTCTCCGGCACCAACCATGTCTCAAAAAACACTTCGATTTCCGAAGCAATCTTTTCTTTCTCCGCTGGTTCAAGACTTTTTTCCACGAGCTGACCTTCTCTGATCTTTTCCAACCAAAACCTAGCCTGTTCCTCCTGTTCGGGAGTCAGCTGTTCATGTGCGACTACGGGTCCTGCCGCCTTACCTGCTTCCAGACCTGTTTCTTGATGTGACTCCGATTTTCTTGATTCCATGGACCGAACTGATTAGTAAATAACGGACTAGGTAATAGCTTATCCTAAAGCTCGTCTGCACCGACATCTATTCCACTCCCCCTCGGCCGTAACTCACCGTCGAAATCGTTGGTTAATCCGGAGATGTTTCGCCCCTGATCTACGACCGAAGAGACGGAGCTGCTCAAGTGGAGATTTCCCGACGACGGGGAGACGAACCAACCGGCCTGGGCATTGGTGATGTTGCTCGCGACTGTTCCTGAGGCTCCGTCACGGGCAGTGATGGCCCGGTTGGTCAAGTTGTTGTAGATCTGCACCCCCGTCGTGCTTTCGAAGCGATACTCGATGGCATTCTGATAGCTGTTGGCCATGAAAATAGTATTGTTGTAGACCTGCGAATTTCTGGCGTCCTCAAGTCCGATCTGAACGTCGGCGAATCCCTCCGAGCCGTCATGGTAGATCATGTTGTTGCGGATGGTCCCGCCGACATGACCGCGATCGCCGAGACCAAAGCCGATTCCCCGGTCGCAGTTCACGATCGTGTTTCTTTCGACTAGGGTATTCGCCGACTCAGACCAAAAATGGATGGCAAACTCGGCGATGTCGTCGCTAGGACTCTTGATGTTCTTGAAGACGTTGTCACGGACAATCCAATTCTTGGCGTTGTGCGCGTCGACCCCACCGATATAGTACTGCGGCCCGCGCCCGGCGCTATATTCGAACAGACTGTTCTCGACCAAGCCGCCATCGGAACTTGCCGACATGTTCCCTGCATCATAGGCGACCTTCAGCATCTGCTCGCCCGTGTCCAAGAAGTGGGCATTATCGACGGTAAAACCGTCGACGTTTACCTGCAGTTGGATTGCATGATTGGCAACCCTCCTTAGGGTCAGATCACGGACGGTAAAATCGTCTCCGGCGACATTAAAGATGTGCGAAACGCTGCCGGTCATCCCGTCGCCCTGCAGGATAACCGCCTCGCGGTTTCCCGAACGGCCTCTCACCGTAACCCCGTCCGCCGAAACCCAGAGCATATTGCCTAGCGTGTAGGTTCCGTCTTCAATCAGAATCGTCTTCTTGCTGCCGTTGTTGGCGTTTTCGATGGCAGTCATCAGGGCGGAAACGCTGCTTACGACAACAGAATTTGGATCTTCAGTGTTTGTGTTGACAATTGTATCGCCGCTGCCGACGTCACCCGACGCATCTTCTTCGTCAGCTGGTACCGGTTGACCGTTCCCATTTGTCTCTTCTGTCTCACTTGCAGCCATCGTCCCCACGGCAATAGTCGAAAGATCTCTGGTCGAGATACCGAGCCCCAAACTGCTCATGATGTTAAAGGCGTCGCTGGGACGTCCCAAAAAGTATCTCTTGCCGTTGTCCGGATAGACGTACCAAGCCTCGCCATGCTGCTCGACCTGAAGCAAAATCTTGCCCCTTATGAGATTTATGAAAGGGGTTTCTCCGGTCCAGCTGTCGGTGTCCTTGGGAATTCTGGCCAGATTGGCGTCGGTTATTCCCAATCCCATGGTCCGCATTATGTCAAAAGCATCCTGAGGTCGGCCCAAATAGTATCTCCGAAGATTGTCCGGAGAGACATAATGAGCCTCCCCATGGCTTTCAACCTGCAAGACGATCTTTCCCCTGACCCTTTCGGCGATCGATGTCGCCGCCAAACTGGGAGTAACGGCCAAAACCATTAAAAGCAAGGATAGTAAGATTACAGTTTTTTTCATGGATGTAGGATTATGGACAGCGGACCGCATGATAAAAATAACACGATGAACGGTGGGTTTACTTGGTTCTAAAATCCCTCCTTTCCAAGGAGTCACGAAGGCGAGCTGGCTATTTATTAGTATAGCTGTCGATCATGTCGCTGACCAACTATGCTACCCGCCCAAAAGTCCCATGCTTATCTAGGCTGTCGACAAAAACAGGCCTCGGAGAGGCCTGTTTTTGTTGAATGCCCATCTTGGACGCGTTCGTAACCAGCAATTCAGTCGATATGAATAAAATACGGAGGTAGACGATCCATTTCCTGTTCTGATAGCGTCAATTCTTCGACAAGGCCGAGCATCACTGCTTTTTTGACCATTCCCCTCAGTCTCCAGTACGCAGGACCAATACTGATGTATTCTCCGGTTTTTAAGAATTCTCTGATTCCTTGACTGATTTGCTCGGCTGCCTCAATTCGCATGTCTTGATTGTGTTCCCCGGACAAGAAATCACGGAAAGAATCCACCCATTCATCTCTAGCCAAAACGCGGTCTAGCTTATTCCGACAGTATTCCCGTTTCACCTCGGCAAGTTTTTCCGGTGGTACCAGTATGTCCATCGCCCATAGGAAATCGACCTGTCGACGCAGCTGCTCGCCGAACTTATCGGTCGGCATCTTCTCGCTAGCCACACCGGTAAACAGGCATCTGCCAAGAAGCTGCTCCGGCGTCCATGCCGCATATTTGTTCCGCATGCGTTCTGTCCAATCGTCACCACCCGACGAGGATACCGCCTCAAGAAGTTCCGGCAAGACGAGACCGGTCTTCTGAAACGCGACCATCCCGTCTATCTGCGGCCCCTTTTCGCGCACGCCTTCGCCACCGGGCTGCCGCTCCAGAAAACGCAGCGAATTCTTGTACTGGCCAGGATCGCTGACCATAAAGTAGGCCATCATCCGGCCCTGCATCTCGGACCCCATCAGTTCGGCGGCAACGATACCGCGCTCCATTCCGCGCTGCATCTTAACGATCTCCCGCTCCAGACGGCTGCAGTGACCAACAAGTGCCTGCAGAGAGCGCGCTATCTCGAGAACCTCCCCACCTTCGGCGGTTTCTAGGTCCTCTAGAATCTTATCTCGATGATGCCTAAGAGTGCCGATATAGCCCTTAAGCTCGATAGCGGCAGTCGAGTAGCTCTCGTCGAAAAAAGAGTCCTCGCCGTAAACGTTACCGGACTCCATGAGGTTGCCATTGAACTTCGGTTCGACCAGCGGGTCAAGCAGCTTTTTTTCTAGGTAGGGCACGTTTGCCACCAGCTCGTCTTTGCTGGCGGCGAAAACATCCTCCAATGTGCCAATTTTCTCCCGAAACCGCTCAGCATCACTAATATGTAGCTTCTCAACAGAGGCCAACGCCAAGTCAAATTTCTGCAACAGTAGCAGGGTGACGTTCCTGTAATGGTCGTGCATCATCGTATGAATTGTCTCATGCACGGCAACGCCTTCCTGATGTCTATCGGCCGCACCTACCACGAATATCGGCGTTCCTCCGAAGCTGACACCGAGGCTTTTTCTCAACTTACCCGGACCCACATTAAGGCGTACAGCAAAGGTCCCGAAGTCTGGATCGGCATCGTCCGGACCAAATTCCGGATGACTGTCCTCCCAGAACGGCCAATCGTTAATTTTCTGTTCGCGCAGACCGTCGACCTCTTTGCGTTTCTTCAGCAGGTCATTCTTCAGGCCGGCCATCTCGTTCGCGAACAGCAGGTTCGGATCCTTTCTCAGTCGTCTAATTTTGTCCCCGTTCTTCTTGGCCCTATTGAGCAAATCTTCCTTAAGGCGTTGACTGTCCTCTTCTGTCCGATCAGGTTCGGACTCGGACTCCGGTGCCTCACAAAATTCTTCGAGCAACTCATCATTTTCCTTTTCAAGAGCGCTAAGTTCGTCCGGTAATCGCTGCCACCCCTGATCTTTCATTATTTTGTCAAAGCCCCGTTCGAGCGCCTCGTCGGCAGATTCGCCGTGCAGCTCCGCACCCTCGATATCCTCGACTAGGCTAACGTAACCGATGACGGAATCAATTTGCCTATCTATTAGTTCCCAATGCTCCCGCAGCTCTCGCTCTGGTCCGGTTTCTGGAACGACGGACACTTCCGGACTGGTATCCAATTTCGGCAGTTCCGCTGATTCTTTCTGTGGATCAGCGGAATCAAGACCGAAACGTTCTGGAGAAAAATGACTTTCCATAGTTAACGGAAGAGAGTCAAAGATTATTTATCTAGATAATACGCTACTAACCTAACCAAGCAAAAAACCGCCTGTTGTGGGCGATTTTCTGTCGTGACTGCCCGTCTTGGACGCGTTCGGAACGATGCCACCTTATCTTTCATCAAAACCCAGCGCCAGTATTGCCATCTTTTCGTCTTGGCTGAGCCGACGGGATTCCTTCATCTGACCATCAATAACAAAAACAAGCTCATTGTTCTGAATAAAAATCTCTGGTTCATGAGGCTCTTTGTGATCGTTTTCTATAACGAAATCGCAATGGTCCGTATCAACATCGGTCTCGAACTTTCGAATCAACTCGGGATTGCTGACCGCCACTTTGGCGAGCATATCGAGCGAAACACCGGCATTACGATACCCAATCCGTTCGTCACGCACCAACCTTCGTCCCATGCGCTGACTAAAGTCGGTCTCCACATGCGCACGCATATCCGGTGTCTGACCGACCACCTTGTCATCGATAGTCTGCAGGCCCTCAATAATAATCACCGACGACGGTTCATATTTACCCGAAGCCTTACCCGCCTGAAGGTCACGAAAAAGACCGTGCAATCTCTCGTGGTCAAGATGCTTGTCCTGCGGACGACGAGGGTCTTCACTGTCGTAGAAGTCATCGCTGCTGACCACAGTCGCTTTCACACCCTGTTCGCCCAACTGGTCACGGAGCTGCCGGGCCAGTTCTGACTTACCAGAACCGGATTTGCCGCTGATCGCCAGCAGTACATGCTCCCGATCCTGCAGCCTATTCAAAACACTGGCAGTCAAATTCTCTAGGCCAGCAGTAAAACCTTCAATCCTTAAAGTCTTCTTCTCACCTCCGACCTCACCGATCTCCTTTCGTGCCTGCACCATTTTTTTATTTTCATTCAGTTTCCCGATCAGACGTTCGATACACATTTGACGCTGATCATGCTGCCGGTCCAATCCGGCGAACGCAATCATTTCTTTGGTCAATCCGGCAGGCGTACGATCCTCAGCCATCGCTAGTCGCTCGGCTATCTTACGAAGAGTTTCTTCCTTTTCCGGCGTCATGTGTTCAATGAATGTCGGCGAATTGGCAAACGCCGCAAAAACCTCCCCTGCGTCAGATGCTTCGGCCAACCGGTCGGCTATCGGTGCCAAGGCACGATCAATCATGGAATAATCGGCCTGACGCTCTTCAGCCAACACTTGCTTGACCTCGAAAAGGTCCTGTTCGGATAACGCTCCAGTCTCTACCAACCGATCAAGATCGGTAAAATCGTAGTTGCGTCCCTGGTGCAATTTGTAGTACAGGGTGCGAGCCGGATGACTAATGTTAACTTCCTTACCGCCAACAACCGTAATCCGCTCGGGGGTCATCCAACGTTCGGGCAGCGGAGTACCTTTCTTACCTAACGCCCGACCGTCCGAATCGCGCCCGATGACATGAAGATCAATGGAGCTTAGGTCACCTCCGGGGATAATCTTGCCCCGTCCGTCGATCTTATTGACTGCCAATTTTTCTCTCAATTCGCTGCCCAATACTCGATCAGCAGAGACACGCCGCAGGCGACGAGACGAATCATCGCCGTCGCGAGGCAACGACTCGAACAGACCGTATCCCCGACCGACCAAATGTGCCTCGAGAGCTGATAGATCATCCGGCTCGACTGAGATGTCGACGTCCTTGTGGATACCAATGTATTCTCCGCCATAAGAGCGGAATGTTGATGGCCCCATCGAGCTGCCAGCGGACATCGGACTGACTCATGAGTTGACCAAGCTCCTCCATGGTACGATCCATCCGTTCCTTCTCTTCGACTGTCGGCTTCCGACGTTCGTAATTCTCGTCAACTGAATTCTCCTCAAAATCCTCCCAAGGAGGCTGTTCCTGAACATCAAATTCGGCCCGTTCCTCGGACATTCGTCTCTGTTCAGGAGTCATGATGGACTCCGCTCCGACCTCCTCCTCCGATTTGGATTCGCGTTGTAGACCGTGTTCGGCGCCCATAGTGACAAACAGCATAGACCGTTAAACGAAACTATGTTATCAGGGTGCCACAAAATCACATAGTTTGCCCGTACTTTACGGAGACAAAAAACTATAGCCTTCACCCTATGACCCCAAACCACTCCTCCAAACAACACTCCCCGGGGCAAGGCCTGGGGTATCTTTACTAGAGATACTTCATTTGTCCCTTGTCCTCATGTCCGCATCCAAATATGTCTCATCCGAAAAAATCCATGAGGACAAGGGATCATAAGGAATCCCGGGCCTTGGCCCGAGGTTTTGCAGACAAAAAAAACGCTAAAAATCATAGTATTGCAGAAACAGGCCTCGGAGAGACCTGCTCTTGTTAGCTGCCCGTTTTGAATGCGTTCGGGACAATTAAAATGAATACGCTATTTTCTGAGCTGGTTTATCAAACTGCGGTCATTCCGACCGTTAAGCCTAGACAAAACTAAATTAGACACTGAGATATCGTCGACTCCAGAGTCGAACCGAAGTTCCATAACACGCACCAACTGACCAGTTAACGTAGCCAACGTATACCATTTGAATCATTTTAAGCCTAGCAGCCAACAAAGACTGACAAATCCATTTTTTAGTGTATACTTAGGGAATTCTCTCAAATAATGCATAGTTGCCCGAGACACCAAATGAATTCAGCTGACTCGCCTAGCACCAAGCCATTGTATCGCGGCACACAAATCGTATGGTACCTACTCGGCGCAATGGAAGTCCTTCTTGCCTTCCGTTTTGTACTAAAATTGATGGGGGCAAATCCATCCGCTGGTTTTAGCGTTTTTATTTACGGTGTCACCTATATCTTCACTGCTCCTTTTCTTGCAGTCTTCCGTATTTCATCGGTTGCTAGCAACATCTTTGAATGGACCACACTTCTTGCGATGGTCGTCTATTGGATCGTCGCTGTAGGAATAATCAAACTAATCCTGATCGGAAAGACAGTATCGACGCCGGAAGCTGCCGCGAAATTAAACGCGCAGATAAAGAAATGACACTATGGGAATCATCATTTGGATATTCTTCGGTGGCCTGGTCGGCTGGGTGGCATCGATGATCATGGGGTCACAAGGCGGACTGATTCGCGACGTTATCGTCGGCATGATCGGCGCACTTATCGGCGGATACCTAATGAGTGTCCTGGGTAAAAGCGGCGTTGGTGGCTTCAATATATACAGTTTCCTGGTGGCACTCTTGGGTTCCTGCATATTGATCGCGATCGTACGAATTATTCTGAGATAAACGGCCCACAAAAAACGGTTCCGTTTTATGGCCTAAAATTCGAGCCTGATGGCTCGGATTTTCGTAACTTTTTGCCTTGAGCGCTTTAAAAGTTACGAAGACGAAGAATAAACTAAACGTGCTACGCTTCTATTAAAGTAACCCTATATGTTCACCTCTCCTTGGAGACAAAGAGTTGCGTTTGCCGTGTTGGGAATGATCCTGATAACAGGATCGGTGCTTTTGGCGATATTTTTCACGCCACCCTCTCCACCGCCTGTCCCACCAAATGAAGCACTATATCGTGATGCGTCGTTGCCGATCGAAACGCGTGTAGAGGACCTTCTTGGCTACATGACACTCGAGGAGAAGATTGGACAAATGGCGCTCGTGGAAAAGAACAGTCTTAAGAACACAAAAGACGTCGCTGCTTATGGAATCGGCGCAGTCCTGAGCGGTGCGGGTGGAAAACCGGACGATAATACGCCGCAGGGGTGGAAGAATATGGTCGCGGAGTTCACCGACGCGGCCAGCGGTACGCGGCTTGGCATTCCGATACTCTATGGCACTGACGCAAATCACGGAAATGGGAACGTGCTTGGTGCGACGCTGTTTCCGCATCTCATCGGTCTCGGAGCGGCAAACGATCCCGTACTAACAGAGCGTGTCGCGCGCGCGATCGCCGAGGAATCCGCCGCCATGGGCATCCGGTGGCATTTTTCGCCGACGTTCGATCTTCCGATGGACATTCGATGGGGACGGGTCTATGAGGCGTTTTCAGACGATCCCATGCGCGCCGGCACGCTTGGTGCTGCCTACATACGGGGCTTACAGCAGGCCGCCGGACAAGGCGCACGGATTGACGTTCTCGCGACCGCAAAGCACTACGTCGGACTGGGAAGCATGACCTGGGGAACATCGGACAACGACGATTTTCGTATCGACCAGGGCGTCGTATCTAACGACGACAGCGAAACACTGACCGATGTCTATCTGCCTCCGTATCGCACGGCGATCGATGCGGGGATATTGAGTGTCATGGCCGGACTAGCCTCCTGGGGAGGAGGCGACATTTCGGCGAGCGAGTATATTCTGACAGACGTGCTCAAGGACGAACTTGGCTTCCGTGGATTCGTGGTGTCCGACTGGTATGGCGTGTACGCGATTTCCTGGAACAGCTATGATTCGACCGTTTCGGCCATCAACGCCGGCATCGATATGGCCATGCTCCCTTTTGATTACAAGGGTTTCGTCTCGGACATGCATAAGGCAGTCATTCGCGGTGACATCCCTCAAGCACGTGTTGATGACGCCGTTCGCCGCATTCTCCGCGCGAAATTCTCGATGGGTCTATTCGACGACAATGGCGCATCGAGGTCTGGTCTTGAAACCGTTGGTTCAACGGAACATCGCGCACTGGCCCGTGAAACGGTTGCGTGTTCGTTGGTCCTGCTCCGTAACCAGAAACGTACATTGCCCCTGTCGTCCGATATACGCCATATAAGAGTGGCCGGGAGCGCCGCCGACAACGTGGGCCGGCAGACGGGCGGATGGACAGTCGAATGGCAAGGCATCGACGGGAACTGGCTACCTGGAGCGACGTCCATTCTCGCGGGGATCCGGGCCGCCGTCAGCATGCAGACGACGGTGGAGTACGATCTGAATGGGGACTTCCCGAACAAGGACCTCGCCGATGTTGGAATCGCTATTGTCGGCGAAAAGCCTTATGCGGAAGGATGGGGAGACAATGTGCAGCCTCGCCTCGATGATATCGACCTTGCGGCAATCGCAAGCCTCCAGAAAACGAGCAAGAGGGTCGTCGTGATCATCGTCTCCGGCAGGCCACTCATCGTGACGGACGAAATTTCAAAGTGGGACGCGACAGTCGCAGCGTGGCTTCCCGGAAGCGAAGGAAGGGGCGTGGCGGACGCGCTTTTCGGTGCATCCCCCTTCACCGGCAGGCTACCGCTGCCGTGGCCGCGCACGATCGAACAGCTACCGATGACTGTTGATGGACAAACGTCCGATGGTAGTACACCTCTGTTTCCCCGCGGCTTTGGGTTGTAATAAGGGAGCTAAGTGACACTCCCTGGTCTCATGCCGAGGGTTTGGTCTTCGCAAAGAGCAGGCCTCAGTGAGACCTGCTCTTGTTAGCTGCCCGTCTTGGGCGTGCTAGAAACTCTTGAAACGCAATTCAAGTAGCTACACCAATTTGCCCGCAAAAAGTGATTAACTTACTATACACCAGCCTACCTGAAGGACCCTATCGTCACCCAGCAGCTCAACGTTGTAAAGGCAGTTAGGCTGCTGATCGTAGTAGTCGCAATGTCCAACGGCATTCTTTGGGTAGTAGTTCGGATCGAAATGAAAGATTGGCCGGTCTTTCCACTCTCCAATCACACACCTCCCATCGCATTCGCCCGATGACCGGCAGGCATTCCCGCCGTCAGCATACGGCCGGGCACAAAGGATAACGGAATCGCCGGAAAAGCTCACGCCTCCGCTGACTGGCTTTCCACCGCTCATCCTACAGACAAGCGAACTTCTTTTCGTCCCCGACACGACGTACGGCAACACGAAAATAATGGCTACAACCACTCCAAATGTGATGAGAAGCTTTCTTTTAACGGTCATAATTCCGCGGGGCTAAACTTGGCCATGAATAGAAAATTGTTAAATCTGTCCTTGCAATAGATTTTATTCACCATCGTACCCCTTTTACCTACTATCTCATCATACCAAAACACGACCGTTTCCGGTCGTGTTTTGCATGGCTGCGGGACTAGGATTCGAACCTAGATAAACAGATTCAGAGTCTGTTGTCCTACCATTAGACGATCCCGCATCGTTTTTCTTGTCAGAGCCAAAAGCTCAACTGATGACCCGACCACCGAACGCCTCGGCGATTTTCTGGACCGCCGGCGCGGCCTCAACCGGGCTGACTTGCTCCTTAATCGCCCCTTCGGCGACATCATCATGCCCGATCTCGGGTTTTCTTTCAATAGTCACGGCCCGGACCAGCAGCTTCTGCCCCAAAACGGCGGAAAAAGCCGTCTCCAGCACGTCCCTAGTCTTGTGCTCATTGAGCCGATCACGGTGAAAGGGAAAGCATGACCCCAGCTCCACGGTATTGCCATCCATCCGAACCGGACTGACCGCTCCCATAAGGAGCGACAGCGACTGGCTGACCTCGGACACCCGTTTGACGATCTCCTCCCACTTGGCGCTGACCGACCCGATCTCGATCGCCGTGACCGTATCCTCAACCGATTCCTCGACAACATTCTCGACGGTCACAGCCGTTGCCTCGATAACTACTTCCTTCTCTCCTAAAGGCTCCGGTGCCGAAACCTGCACCTCCTTATCTAGAGCTGACTCCTCCGATTCCCCCGCCTCCTTCGCCTCTACTTCATTCGATTCG
The DNA here is from genome assembly GCA_001872545.1 of Parcubacteria group bacterium CG1_02_58_44. Classification (GTDB taxonomy): domain Bacteria; phylum Patescibacteriota; class Patescibacteriia; order SG8-24; family SG8-24; genus UBA1561. The sequence goes on along the minus strand of MNWN01000018.1, from coordinate 32,879 downwards.
GTCTTTTTGATCTCTATCTCAGTCCGTGAAACGACGTCCGGCCCGGATCCAGCATCACCGCTCGCCGCTGCCGGCTTCATCGCCGCAACCGTATCCAACGCTACCGTACGTCCGTCGGTCTTCGTTCCACCTAACTCCGAATTGGACGACGAAAGGACCGCAGACGCAGCCGAACCACCGTTCACCTCCTGACAGATCAGCACTGCAGCCAACTCGAGCGGCAGCTGAGGAAGGGGACTTCCCTTCATGTCCCGCCGTTTTTCGAGCAGTACCTCGAGAGTCCGCACCAACGATCCGACTGTGGTCGTTCCCATCCAGGACGAAATGCGCGCCAGACGACTCTCGTCGAGTTCCGCCCGCAGAAAATTGACGTCACCCGATACCTTGGCGATCAGCGTCTTGCGGATGATGTCCAATGCCTCGTTAGCCAGATGCTCTGGCTCGGATCCCGCATCCAGCATCCCGCCGACCGTGGCCAGCGCCGTTGCCGTATCCCCTGCCAGCAAGGCCTCGACGAAGGATGCGGCCGTCTCCCAGTCCGAACGCGGCAGAACCGCCCGCACCGACTCGATCGTCACCCTCTCGCCGTCCGCCGCGGCCAGCACCTTGCCGAGCAGTCCCTCGGCATCGCGCAGGCATCCCTCGGACCGACGAGCGATCTCGAGCAGCACCTCACGATCGACCTCGATCTCCTCCTTCGCCGAGATGCCGACCAGCCGATCGACTACCGATTCGACCGGTATCTTCCGGAAGTCGAACCTCTGACAGCGCGAGACGATAGTCGCCGGCACCTTATGCAGCTCGGTCGTGGCCAACAGAAAGACGACGTTCGCCGGCGGCTCCTCGAGCGTCTTCAGCAGCGCGTTGAAGGCCTCGGTCGTCAGCATATGCACCTCGTCCACGATGAAGACCTTGTTCTTCAGTCGCGAAGGGGAAAAGCGCGCGTTGTCGATGATGTTGTCGCGCACGCTGTCGATGCCGCGGTTCGAGGCGGCGTCGATCTCGATGATGTCCATGGAACCGCCCTCGGTCACCGCCAGGCAGGCCACGCACCGGCCGCAAGGCTCGCCGGATCCGTCCTCGCGCTCCAGACAGTTGATCGCCTTGGCGAAGATACGGGCGGTCGTGGTCTTGCCCACCCCGCGCGGACCGGAAAAAAGGTAGGCGTGAACCGTCCGGCCGGAGGATACCTCGAAGGCGAGCGTATCCTTGACGTGTTCCTGTCCGGCGACTTCTGACCAGCCCTGAGGACGGTATTTGCGATAAAGAGTGGATGACGACATCTGAGAAACTTGTCTGGCTTTAGAAATTTCGACCATGACTCAACGGAAGGCGGAACGAACCGACCAAGATGGCCCGACCGGCGTGCCCATACTCTCAGACTAGCGAACTACGCTTGATGATATTCTCGACCGCCGCCCACTTCGAGGGGGCGTTTTTCGGCACCAGCAGGACGACCTCATCGCCCGGCTCACCCTTGAAGTAGGTGACGCTGGCCTTGATGACGTTCCATCGGCGGTTGTCCGACGTGGCGTAGTACTCGCCGGTGGTCTGGTCGTAGCCGAGCGAACCGATGAGTCGCGAACGGTCGATCGGTCCGATCTGCTTGTAGATGAAGGAGCCTTTGGGGGTGATGATCAGCTTCAGCATGTCGCCTTCGACCAGCTTGGACTTGGAGGCGTAGTTCGGGGGGACGAGATAGCACTTGCCGTCCGAGCCGACCATGCCCCGACCGTCGAACACGCCCTCGACCACCCGTCCGTCGATCGGCTTGAGCGTCGAGAGATCCTCACGGGGGGCCGCAGACCAGTCGCCGTTTCCGAACGACGGCCTAGTCGACACCTGAGGTTCGGGCGGCATTCCGTCCGCCGTCGTCTGGCCGTCAGCACCGAGCAGGCGGATCACGGCGGCGAGCTGCTGCTCCATCTGCCGCAGGGCCCTGAGTGCGACCACGGTCCGATTGTCCTCCGGACGACCCGACACGGCAGGCATGACGACCAGAGTCCCTTCCGGCTCGTCGATCGGCGAGGCGAATTGCCGAACCGAGTCTTCCGGCTCCACCGCGGACGTTCCGACGACAGCCGCTTCCGACGGCTCATCGAGCCTGACCTGGGCCTTAGCCTGCAGAAAGTCGGTCAGTGGCCGGTCCGTCGGAAAGTCCTGTCCGACGGATAAATTAGCATTGAAATTCGGTTTTGTTTGTTCGTCCATACGAATATGACTAACTTTTTTATTTGATATTTGCGAAGAAAAGAGCCTCTAATACTCCTTTGTATTATCACGAACGCCGACCCCGGTCAAACCATCCCGAAAACCCTTCGGTCTGGGCCAAAAAACCGTTTTTTGGCAGGGGAGTCGGCAGTCCCCTCTTGGCCCCTCGAGAAAAACGTCCTACTTGAGACTGGCCTCAGATCGACGATGCGCTAGAGCAAAGATCGCGCCGAAACGCGATCTTCCTGCGTGTGCGGGACAGGTAGAAACTCTGCGACTAGACCGTCCTGGGCTTGGGCTGCTCCGGCGGCGGTGCCGGCATGCTCTCTATCCGCGTCCGATCCAGGATCTCCTGTTCGACCATGACCCGGTCCCGGCCGTACTTCAGTCGGGCCAGTTGCTTGATGGCATCGGACAGCCGCCGGTTGCCGACCACCATCGGCGGCGACTTCATGACGAACGGACGGGAGACGGTGTTGTCGATCAGCATCTTGGCGTTCCAGTGGATCTTGTCCACGTTCATCAGGTCGAAGGCGGTGAATACCGGTGCGAACTCCTTCTCGAGGAATTCAGCGTCGTCTATGCCGATGCGTCCGACCAGCTTGGTGCCGACGTTGCCCATGACCGCGTCGCGGATCTCGGTGTCCCCCTTCGGCGCCAGCTGGGCGATATACTGATGGGCGATGGTCAGCGACAGGCGGTACTTGCGCGCCTCGGACAGGATGGTCGCGATCGACGGGGTGATAAAGTTCTGGAACTCGTCGATGTACAGGAAGAAGTCGCTGCGCTCCTCCTTGGGTATGTCCGCTCGGGCCATGGCCGCCATCTGCAGTTTGGTGACCATGATCAGTCCGAGCAGGTTGGCGTTGATGTCGCCGATCTTGCCCTTCGACAGGTTCACCAGCAGGATCTTCTTCTGGTCCATCACCTCGCGGAAGTCGAAGGCCGACTTGGTCTGGCCGACGATGTTGCGCATCATGGCGTTCTCTACGAACCGGCCGACCTTGGAGGTCAAGTAACCGAACATCTCCGACTTGTGGAAGTCCGACGTCTTGGCGACCTCGTTCTCCCAGTAGGAACGGACGGCCGTATCGGTGACCTTGGCGATCCACTTCTTCTGGTACTCGGGGTCGGTGATCAGCCGCGGAATCTCGGCGATAGTGCCCGGATTGTCGACCTCGGCCATCAGCGTCAGCATCATGTTGCGCATGGTGTGCTCGAACATCGGACCCATGGTCTCCGGCGGGAACAGCTTGTAGAAGATGGCGATCATCTCGCCGACCACGAAGTCCTGCATCTCCTTGGACGGGGCCTCGAGCATGTTCAGGCCGAGCGGACGGTCGTAGTCGGACGGATCGAAGATGATCACGTCCTCGGCCCGCTCCTTGGGCACGGACGACAGGATGGTCTCGACCAGGTCGCCGTGCGGGTCGATGACGCCTATGCCGAAGCCGGCCTTGATGTCCTGCGCGGCCATGGCGGCGATGAACTCCGACTTACCGGAACCGGAACCGCCGATGACGTACATGTGACGAAACCGGTCCTCGTGCTTCTGGTAGATCTTGGTGGTGACGCCGCGGTACTCGGAGGTCCCGAGAAAAATGCCCTCCTTGGGGATGTTCCCGGGCGGCGGCGCCTTCCTGGCCATGAGCCACCGGATGTTGGGTGTCTCGGTCGACGGCAGCGGCAGGTGGTAGATGCTGGCCAGCTCGCTGCCGGTCATCACCATGCGACGCCGTTCGTCGAACGTCCTGTAGATGAAGTTCTCCAGTATCGCCGACTGACGCTTTCCGGACGGCACCAGCTCGTTGCCGTACTGGGGAATGTTGTATTGGGCGAACGAGGCGACGACATTGTTGAGGTAAGCCTGGGCCTTGCCGGGATTGCCGGCCGAGGCGATGACTCTGACGTTCACGTCCAGACCAAGATGCCCGGCCTTGTCTTCGATCGACTTTACCATCTCCCTCTCACGTTCGGACATCTGATAGTCCCTCTTCGGAGCGGCGGACTCGGCCGACTTGCTGGACTTCAGGGCGTCGGTCAGTATCTTGAGCTTCGGTTCGCCATGCAATGCCTCCTTAAAGTTCTTGCCCTGATGCATCTCCTTGGCCACCTTCAGTCCCAAGTCCCGCCAGCCCTTCTTGGCCGACCGGACGAGAATCTGAAGCGCCACCCCGTCGTCCTTCTCCACCTTGGACATGGCGTTGGTGATGGCGTTCAGCGGATCGGTCTCCATGCTCTCGAAGGTCCTGACCGGAAAGAACAGCTGCCTTCGGAACGAGAAATCGTTGGCCGCAATCGACCCCTGCGACTTGAAGATGTTGTAGTCGTCAAGGATCTCGATATGCGCGTGGTTGTACTGGGCCTGAACCTGCTGTTCGATGAACTCGCGCAGGCTCTCCGGCACGACGATGTAGAAGGAGATGACACTTTCCTGAGCCACGATCTCGAAGGAGATGGTGTCGTCCCGGCCGAAGATGGCAGCCCGACCGCCGCGCTGGGCCTTCAGTCCGCCGATCGCGGAGAAGATTCCGGTCATGATGGCGATGTCCTCCTGAATCTCGGACAGGGCCTTCTCGCGCTGTCCGGCGTCGCCCTTCTCGGCCGACTCCTTGGGGACGGTGACCAGCATGACGGTCCGACTGAAGGCCGCCGCCTTCTGGTATCTGGACCTGATCCGGAAGCGCAGCATGAGCAGGGCTACGACTATGGCGGCCAGAACCACGCCGACAGCCAACAGGGAATAGAAAGACGGGCTTCCGAAAAAGCCCTGCATGGCCAGTTCCTGTTCGGGGGTCATGATTGTCACCTGAAGCAGCGGCAGCATAGTCATTCCTGGTGGCTACGGTTTCTTCCGAGCTTTATCAGCGCGTCAGTCTTGATCTTGGCCTCCTGAATCAGGAACCAACGGTTCACTCCGGGGATCATGCCGAGCCACTCCACGATCATGGTCAGGATGTTGTGGGCCACCACCCGACCGGTGGCGATGCCTTCCCTGACTACCTGGGCGATCCTCTCGCCTTCCATCTTGAACTTCAGCCGCAGGTCTGGCGTCATGGCACGATAGGCATCCCACAGATTGTCCTCGAGCTTCTCTTCGACCTCGATCAGCAGCATGTCGCGACTGCGGTCCGCCGCCGGAATTACGGCCGGGGCAACGGTCTGCACTGCCGGAAGCTGACCGACCGACTCGTCGGCTGACTCTTCCGCCGGCTCACTTTCTGCCGCAGCACCTTCCGCCGTCGGCTCAAGCTCAAGGCCGGACTCAGGCTGTCGGCCGCTTTCCGGTCTGCGCAGAGTCGGCCTGATCTCGACTGGCTTTTTGCTGATATCGTCCATGCTGATCGTGTTCGTTTCAGTTTATCGGACTTAATGTTACCACAACCGCCCGGAAAAGAGAGCCGATCCGTACTCAGTCCGCAGAAGGAGGAACTTGACCGACACCGCGCAGCCGACAGCACCGGACAGTCTCCATTTTTATCCGTTATTTCTCTGTCGTAACACCACAGCGAGCTGATTGACGATTCCCTTAGCTTGCCCGACGAAAACGCCGACGACCGACTATCGGATAGGATCTAGTCTAAGGCATTACGACCTCAAAAATCGAACCCTTCCCGGGCCTTCACTCCCCGACGGTAGTAGTGGTCCACGAGCCCCATTTCAGTCACCAAATCGGCCTGATCCAAAAAAGACTGAGGGGCGTTGCGACCGGTCAGCACCAGCTCGACTGAATCCGGCTTGTTACGAAGCAACTCGACGACCGGTTCGGCCGGGAGCAGACCGAGCGAAGCCGAGGTATTGATCTCATCGAGTACGATCAGGTCATAACGAGCCTCTCGAATCAGTTCCCGTACCAGCTCCAATCCGCGCGCCGCCTCGTCGATGTCCAGCCGCTCGACCCCGAAGCGAAACTGTCCGCTGTCCGGGGCAATTCGGTCCTGTCCGGTGGCAAAGAAGTCGATCTCACCCGCAAACCGCTCCGCGAGCACCTTCCGCTCGCTGTAATGATCGCCGCCCTTATCGAAATAGACGATGGCGACCTTCTTTCCGGCACCGACCGCCCGCACGGCCAACCCCAACGCCGCAGTCGTCTTCCCCTTTCCGTCGCCGGTGTAGATCTGAATCAGACTCTTACTCATAATTTTGTAACTTTTAAACCTTGTGCTTTTGTGTGTTCTAGAAACAGCCCATGAACGTTACTATTTTTGTCATCCCGGAATTGCGAATGCGGTGAGCAATATCCGGGATCCAGGATCAATTCAACTCTTTTCTGCTTCTGGGCCCCGGCTCGGAGGCCGGGGCGACATTACTCTTTTTTACATTTTTTGATCCGATCGATCCCCGCCGCTTGCCGAAGTCGAGGAGGAGCGAGGACTGAACCGCTTCAGTCCGACACGACGAGACTGACCAGACGATGGTCCGGTCGTCCGACCGGACCCGTCGAGTTGCCGAAACGACAGGAAAACAGATGACGAGACTTAAAAATAAACGATCATTCGAGGAATGACGCCCCACATGCACTCCTCTCTAATAATGGGAAGGAGTGCTTCCAACCAAAAGCAGGCTCTGGACGAGATGCAACGTATCCGGCTGGAGTGGTTTGTGAAGTAAGACGTACTGAAAAAGTACGTTGAACAAGCAGACCACGAAGCCGGATGCAGTGCGCTCGGTCCAGAGCCTGCGATCTAGCTGCAGCCGCTGGTTCCCCCGCAGTTCAGGCACTTATAGCACGCCCCGTTCCTGACCATGATCGCGCCGCAGGTATCGCAGGGCGGGGCGTCGGACTGGATGTCGAAGCCCATGGTCAGCGAGTTGGACGACGGCTCGGACCGGTCGGCCAATGCGTCCGGAGACCGACTGTCGGAAGACGGCCCTGCAGCCCCGCTCCCCTTCCGTCCCTCGTCGATGTTCATCTGCTTGGCGGACGGCACGACCGGATCGCCGTTCAGCACGCTGCTGTCGTCCATCACCGTATCAAGTGAAGCCTCGACATCCTCACGTCCGGCCTCGGCCAAGATCGGCGCGTCAATGTTCACCCCAACCGCCATCTGATCCTCGAGAGGCAGGAACTTCAGCGCCAGCCAGCGGAACAGGTAGTCGACAATCGACTTGGCGATACGGATATTTGGGTTGGAAGTGAAGCCAGACGGTTCGAACCTCAGATGCACGAACTTGTTGACCAGGACTTTCAGGGGTACGCCGTACTGCAGGGCGATCGAGGTCGTAGTGGCGAAGGCGTCGATCAGGCCCGAGATCACCGAACCGCCCTTGGCCATGCGGATGAACATCTCACCCGGAGTGCCGTCGTCGTACAGTCCGACCGTAATGTAGCCCTCATGTCCGGCAATCGAGAACTTATGCGTCACCGACCGACGCTCGTCCGGCAAGTGACGACGCAGGGGCCGACGGTCGAGTCTGGTCCTAGACATCGCGGCCTCAAGATCCTTCCTGAGGCCGTTGATCTCCTCGTTGGCCGCCGCCAGCTCGCGCGCCGCCTCGGCGCCGCTTACTTTCCTGTCCTGGTCGACCGAGGTGGTCAGTACCTGCTGACCCTTGGACCCGTCGCGGTAGACGGCAATGGACTTGAGTCCCAACCGCCAGGCCTCGAGATACGCGTCCTCGACGTCCTCGACAGTGGCCTCGCTGGGCAGGTTGACCGTCTTGGAAATGGCGCCGGACAGAAACGGCTGGACCGCGGACATCATCCTGATGTGTCCCATGTAATTGATGCAGCGCTGGCCCTTGGCCGGTCGGAAGGCGCAGTCGAACACCGACAGGTGCTCATCCTTGAGATGCGGCGCCCCCTCGATGGTGTCGTTCTCGTCCAGGAACTTCATGATGTCGACGATCTGTCCGTCGCCGTAGCCCAACCGAACCAACGCCGGTCTGACGGTGCCGTTGACGATCTTCATCAGGCCGCCGCCGACCAGCCACTTGTACTTGACGAGTGCGATGTCCGGCTCGATGCCGGTGGTGTCGCAGTCCATCAGGAAGCCGATCGTTCCGGTCGGAGCCAGCAGCGATATCTGCGCGTTCCTGAATCCGTGCGTCATCCCCTCCTCGAGTGCGGCGTCCCAACTCCGTTTTACCTCATCGACCAGCTCGCCGGACACGCCGGCCGGCCGGATGGCGTGGGCATAGTCGCGGTGCATGCCGATGATGCGCAGGAAGGACTCCTCGTTCATGCGGTAGTAGCGGAACGGACCGAGGACCGAAGCCACGCGCGCCGACTGCCGGTAGCTGCAGGCGGTCAGCAGCGCGGTCACAGCCGCGGCGAAGTTACGCCCGTCGTCGGAATCGTAGGCCAAGCCGTACGACATGAGCAGCGCACCCAGGTTGGCGTAGCCGATGCCCAGCGCCCGAAAGTCGTAGCTGTTCTCCTCGATAGACGGCGTGGGATACGACGAGTTGCCGACCAGTATCTCCATGGCCGTGATCATCACCTCGGACGCCTGCCGGAAGGACCCGGTATCGAACGATCCGTCGGACCGGACGAACTTCAGGAGGTTCAGGGACGACAGGTTGCATGCCGAATCGTCGAGGAACATGTATTCGGAGCAGTTATGGACCACCAAGCCGGAGGCGACAAAATGCGAAGTGTCCGGTTCGGTCAGATCGTAGACCGGTTCCTCTCCTAGGTAGTCGAAAGACTCGACCTGGTCCTCAAACCGGTCTTCATGAGTTCCGACCTCCCGGTTCATCGCTGACAGCCGGTCGACCTTGACGCTCCCAGCAACGAAACCGATCCTCTTCTCGAACGCCAGACGCGAACTGCAGCTGATGCGTAGGCTGTGAATCTGACTGACCTCGTATTCCCTGCTGCCACCCTGACCGTCAGGAAGCAGCGCCGTGGTCTGGCCGATGACCCGCCGGTCACGATAGATATTCGACTTGATTCCGAACGCCATCAGCAGCAGCTGAACCTGCCCCAGCAAACCGAGCGAAACGCTGTCGAGTCCTACATACTGCGACTTGTCTGCGTAGTTGGCGACGGTACCATCGGCGGTAAACAGGCCACGAAGCACGGCGGCCAACGAGCCTTCGTCTAGATCGAAGACATCCGGCATAAATTCCTTGGCTTGGCTGCCGCGGTCTAGAACGGCCAGCCGGTCCAGCTCATCCGTTACGCACTTGGCACTGGTGTTGATCCGCAAAGTACCTTGGGGTTTGGTGACCTCCGTCTCGCGGGCCGCCCGTCCATCGGCAGCCTTCTCCTGCCGATACTCGGTCAGTCGGGCATGCACCCGCTCGGCCACGGCAGACTCGTCCGGCGACAGCGTCAATGCGGCCGTCCGTTGCTCGCCGCTGATGCAGCCATCGCCCACGAGCAACCCCAAGAACTCACCCAGCCTCTGGTCCAGTTCAGCCGAACCGAAGCCCGGCCGCCCCAACAGCACCATGTCATCTTTAGTCAGTTCGCAGGCCGGCACGTCACCGCGGTTCGAAGTCAGGACGCGATGATCGGCGGTCAGCTTGAGTTCGAAGCCAGCCCTGGTGGTCAGCCGGTAGACCGGCTTGGTTCCGGTCGAGAAGGCCGGTCCGGTGCCGTGTGCCTGACCATCGGATCCTATCGTCGACATTGGTCCGTCGAGCAGCGAGTCGATGCGGCGCCAGCCATCAGACGTGGCCACCAGCGTGTCGCCGGTGACGCATGGATTAGAAGCGTTGATTCGTCCCGAATTCGGGACCGGATTCCAGCGGTTGGCCATGGAGTCGAACTGCAGTCCCGGATCGCCGCACTCCCAGGCCGCCTGCGAAATCTTGCGAAATAACGACTTGGCCGGCATGGAGCCCATCACCTGTCCGGTAGTCACCGCCCTGGTGGTCCACTCGTGACCGTCAACCACCGCGCCCATGAAGTCGTCCGTGACCCGCACGCTGTTGTTGGCGTTCTGGAAGAATACGGAGCTGTAGGCGTCGCCGTCCATCGAGGCGTCGTACCCGGCCTTGATCAGCTGCTTGGCCTTGCGCTCCTCCCTGATCTTGCATTCGACGAAATCCTCGATGTCCGGATGGTCGACGTTCAAAATGACCATCTTGGCCGCCCGCCGGGTCTTGCCGCCGGACTTGATGACGCCGGCGAAGGCGTCAAAGCCCTTCATGAACGAGACCGGACCGGACGACTTGCCGGACGAGTTGGCCAGCAGCTCCTTGGAGGAACGCAGCGACGACAGGTTGGTGCCGGTGCCGGAGCCGTACTTGAAGAGCATTCCTTCGGTCACGGCCAAGTTAAGGATCGAGCGCATGTCGTCACGTACCGAGTTGATGAAGCAGGCCGAGCACTGCGGCCGCGGACTGACGCCGACGTTAAACCAGACCGGACTGTTGAAGGCCGCTCGCTGGTTGACGAGTATGGACGTCAGCTCCGCCTCGAAAACGGTCGCATCCTCCTCGGACGCAAAATATCCGTCCTGACGCCCCCAATGGGCGATGGTCTGAGCCACCCGATCGACCATCTGCCGGACCGAATATTCCCGTTCCGGCTTGCCGATCTCGCCGCGGAAATACTTCGACGTCACGATATTGGTCGCGGACTGGCTCCAAGATTTGGGGACCTCGACTCCACGCTGTTCGAAAACCGTCTGTCCCTTCTCGTTCTTGATGACCGCATCCCTCCTTTCCCATTCGACCTGATCGTAGGGATGGACCTCTGCCCTGGTGAACAGCCGACTGAACTTCAACCCGGCGCTCAGCCTCTGTGGCTGACGGCTGCGTTCCGGCAGCATGGCCGCGAAGTACTTCTTGGCCGCGAAGGAAAGATTGTTGTCTATCAAAACCGTACCCACGATCCGACTAATGTCGTCGGTAGTCGGAATGGTACGTTCGTCGAACTCCCGCTCCAGCCGCATCAGCGACTGGTGAGTGCATTTGGCCAGCGCCATCTGGTCGTCAATGCCGACCCGAGTCAGAGCCGCCGACAGCGCCATTCCAACCTGTTCCGGCCTAAAGTCTACCGCTGAGCCGTCCCGCTGCCGGACTTGTTTTACCTTCTGCAGCCCGGGGATCTGTTCCAATATAGCGGAGACCACGCGCCGACTCTCCTCCGTACGGCGGTCAGCGGTAGAGGTGGCGTTCGGAACTGGATTCATCATAAGGCATGATAACTAGCGCCTTGGCGCATTTTACAATATGTAGTGTTGACCGAAGAGATTATACCACAACATCTTGTGGCCTAGTGTGGACAGCGGTACGGCAATTTGCCTCGAAAGTTCAACGGAACTGTGTCCGCCTAACTAAAAACCCCACCGTACAAAACCGACGGAGGGGGGCACCTAAAAAACGGACAATGTCCGATTTTTCTCCCCTCCACGACATACCAAAAGAACGTTTGCTTGTCTGAATTCGATCGTCTGGTGGACTTAGTCCACAGCCCGATCTGACTCGTACAACACTATACTCGATTTCATACGAAAGATCCTACGTCGGATCCGACTGCCCGGCTAAGAGCCTGTCTGAGGTCTGCCTTCCGAGAACGCTCGAATCTCGTTCCCGACGAAAACACCGAAGGGCGACAAAATGTGAAGTCGAGACGGAGCGAGGACTTAACCGCTTCAATCCGAGACATCTCTTCTAATCGCGGGCCGACAAACCTCGAATCGGTTCGAGAGGCAAAACTTCGGACAGGATCTAAAGCGGCAAGGTCATGCTGACCGGACGCGACAGCTCCCTGTTCAGGGCAAAGTCTACCGACGGAGTGACCACCTGACCGGCCCGATCGCGAAACTTCACCTTTCCGTGCTGCAGACCGTACTCATACACCTCCTTCGTCACCTTGACGTCCTGCAGGCAGTAGTCGCGCAGCTTGTCGATCTCGCCCCGCCGGAAGAACTCGATAGCCTGCAGACCGTTGCCGGACTTGCCCTCGCCTAATGTCTCCTGGGCCACATCGTCGAGCTTGATCCGAAAACCGATCGCCTTCTCGATCTCCTTCATGACATCAAGCGTCGGAAAGCCGGCGAAGTCACCGGGATAATAGGTATTCATCACCTGATAGTCGAAACCGAACAGGTTGTAGCCGATGATCCGATCGGCCGACTCCAGAAGCGGCCACAGCTTGGACAGCTCCGGTTCGAGAAATGAAAGATACTGGTCGGTGGCGTAGGAGTAGACTCCCACGAGCGAAATCTTCAGGAGCGACGGGTCATACTTGCCCACGTCGGCGAAGCTGTTCGATGTTTCGATGTCGAGCACTACCTCCTTGCCCATAGAACCAATGTAGGTTACGGCCCGCCCGAGGGCGTTCCTTTCTCAAACGGCTGACCGAAGCGGCCTTAAACAAAAATGGTCCGATGGACCTTGCGCCGCTCCGCAGCCAGTGACAATTTACAACGTCATGAAGACGGTTTCAACGCTCCGGTCAAGTAGCCGGCAGTGTCGTCACCGATCACTTCAGTCCGATGACCTTCTTTAATTCCTTGACCCGCATCGCCACCAGCTCGGCCGCCTCGGAGCGAGTGTGCACCTTCTCCATGGCGTCGGCCAGCGCACCGTCGCCCGCCACTTCGCGCACCCAACGCGACAAGTCTTGCGAGTGACCCTGAACGTGATAGTCATATACGCCGTCGTCGATCTCCGCCAGACCTGCCGCGAACTCTTCCAAGTTTCTGGCCATCAGAAAGGTGTGAAACCAGAACGACCGCCAAGCCGGTTGGGCGTCGGCCAGGTAGCGTTCGGCGGTCTCGCGATCGATCTCGGTGCATTCCATAGTGCGGTCAGTATAGGACGGCACCGGCAGTCGAACAAGCCACTCGAATCAGCCGACTCACCGACCCCACTGTTGACATTAAATACAAAAGCCGCCAGTCTAAACGGTGGGAGGCGAAATGAGAGAAGTGCTGACATACCAAGACGAAGAGAGGAAGTTTTGGATTTCCCTGATCAAGGATGAGTTCAAATGGCTCATCGATCTGGGGGTAGACACGTCGGCCAGCGGCGAAATGACGACCTTGACCCTGCCGTCAGGATGGCGGTCAGAAACGATATCCACCAATGGATCGTCACCGCCGACCGTACGGTACTGCTTCAACCAGTTAGGACAACCGCGCATCCTGCTAACGGAAGCGAAGTCGGCAATCAGGCAGTCGCGATACCCGAAGCTGATCGGCTTCGAACTGCTGCGCCGCTTCGTGATTGAGAGCGAGAACGACGATCCGCAGGTGAGGGGCCTGATACTTGACCGCGTCACGGGTCAACCTGTCCTACTGATGAGAAAGACAACAGGTGCGATCAGCGCTGAAGAACGCGAGGAGACACGTGCCGACCTGACCCAATGGCTACAGGAGAGATATCCGGACTATCTCGACCCGACCGCCTACTGGAACGAGGATATGCCGTACGTTAACCCGACGGTTCGAAATGATCAGCTAAACTAGAGACCGCCCACTCGGACGGTCCTTTTCTTTGGTCCGAACAGTCTCGACTTATCTGCCGACACCGGACCGATCTGCTATACTGACGACGGAACCTAACTCACGGGAACGAAAATCATATGAGCAAACACGTCGGACTGATCAAGGGACTGGCCGCCGGAGCGGTGCTGGGCGCGGTCGCGCACCTGGTCCTGAGCATGGAGCACAAGGACGAGAAGAAGGCGGCCATCGCCAAGGCGGCCGACCGCATCCGCCGCAAGGTAATGGCCCACGCCAAGAGCGTCGGCAAGCTGACCAAGACGGCCTACGGCAAGATCGTGGACACCACGGTCGCCGAATTCCGCGGAGTCAAGGACCTGTCCGAGGAGGAGCTGACCGAACTGGGGTCAGAGCTGAAGGGCAGCTGGGACGGAGTGAAGGCCATGTTCGAGAGCAGTCCCAAGGCCAAGAAGTAGGAAACGAAAAATCGTCAGCCGATCCAAATCGGACGCTGACGATTTTGTTTTGTGCGGAAAATTTTTTGCGGTGGCGGTCAGCGCAACCGTCAACGTTTAGTCATTCCGCCTTTCCGCCTTCCGCTGCCGCAGCAGCCAGTCCTTGGCCCCGTCGGAGTCGTAGATCTCGCCGGACAGCTGAGCCTCGTGCAGTTCCTCGAGCAGACGGCCGACCTCGGGCCCGGGCTCCAGCCCCAGCGTCTCCATGGCCTCTTCGCCCGACAGCAGCCATCTGGTCCGGTTCGCCGACCGTCCGGCCAGCTCCTTCAGCTCGTCCATCAGATGAATCAGTCCGTCCAGATTCGATTCACCTCCCTCGGAGATCGAAGCCAGCCGGTCGCAGCACGAAAGCTGCAGCAGCTGACGGCCGGCTTCCGGGTCGTCCAGAAACAGCGCCGCCAGCCGCGTCTTGCGCACGTGATCGAGGTCAACCAGCAGCGGAAACATGTGCCAGCGCACCAGCCACCAGATCCGATCCGGCCGCAGCGTCTCGCCGGCCGCGCTCGACAGCCGCAGCCGCTCCACGAGCCCGCGCGCCAAGTCGGCACCGATCAGGTCATGGCCGTGAAAGCTGATATGTCCGTCAGAGTGGAAGTTCATGGTTCCGGGCTTGCCGACGTCATGCAGGACGATGGCCAAAAGCGTCTCGACAGTCGGCGTCTCGCCGTCGAAAAACCGTCCGAACTCCGGCGAAGTCGCCCGCTCCAGGGCCAGCATCGTATGCGTCCAGACGTCGCCCTCGCTGTGGTACTCGATCGGCTGCTCGGTACCGACCGTCCGACCGAGCTCGGGTAGCAGCGCTTTCACCAGACCTCCGTCCAGGAGCAGCCCCATGGCCCGCGATGCGTCGGCCTTCAGCGACATGACCAGTTCCTTGGCCACGGTCTCGTACGGAACCACGCGGACATTCTCGCCGTTGTCGGCCTGATGAGTACCATTCAACTTCGAAGCAAGCCGAACGCACGCCGCCCAAGTCTGCTCCTCGATGTCGAAGCCGAGCTGACAGGCAAACCTGATCGCCCGCAGCACACGCGACAGGTCCTCGGACAGCCGGGCATCCGGATCCTCGACCGACCGCACGAGCTTACGTTCCAAATCGTCTCGGCCGGAGAACGGATCGATCAGCTCCTCATGCGCGAAATCCCAGGCCATGGCGTTCACAGTGAAGTCGCGACGCGACAGGTCATCCTCGATCGGCAGGTCAGGATCGAAACTGACCTCGAAGTCACGATAGGCTCCGCTGCCGCCGGCCCGTTCGGTGCGTGGCCAGGCGATGTCGATGGCCGGCTGACCGGAGGCAGATCCATCTGATCTGAACTTCAGCACGCCAAAACTGCGGCCGACCGCATCCACCTGACCCATCCCCTCGAGTACCGCCGTTAGCTCATCAAGTCCCACGCCCCGAACCACCAAATCCAGGTCCTGTGCTCCGTCGATCCGACCCAGTAGCGCGTCACGTACTGCCCCGCCGACCAGGAACCACTCCGACCTCGGCAGGCGCTCCCGCACCGTCGCCAAAAAACCGAGCTGCGATCGGCGGGAGAGGTCTTGCAATTTTTGTCGGTCCGATTCGATCATTGCAGCGGCTATTTAGGCTTTGACCTTATGTATCTAAAGTATATAGCCCCCAGAACCGACCGGCTACTAGTACCTGTCTGTACTCGGAGGTGAGAGATACAGGCATTGAAAGAAAAAAAGCGCCGCATCTTGTGGGGTGAGGCGCCGGAAGGTCGAGCAAAACACCTGTCTTTTCTTCGAAAAGTACAGACAGACGTTCTCGCAATTGACAGATGCGAATTGATTTGCAAAAATGAAAAGGTAACTCCCAAACGCTAACCATGACCAAGGACGCCACCGAAAAGACCCTCCAGCAGACCGGCCTGCGCAAGACCGCCGACCGACTGCGTCTGCTCGAACTGTTCGATCCGGACCGTGCCTGGACCGCCGACCGGCTGTTCGTCAAACTCGGAGACGTCAACCTGTCGACCGTCTACCGCAACCTGACCGCCCTGACCGAAAGGAACATCTTATGTTCGACTGTCGGCCACGACGGCAAGGCGCTCTACGAGCTGGCCGAACGGAGCCACCATGCACACACGGTCTGTCGCGACTGCGGCCAAGTCGGCTGCATCCCCTGCCCGCTGAAAGACAGTTCTGACCATCTACTCGAATTCTTCGAAACCTGCGAAGCCTGTCTCGCCAAGCGTCGCCGACTAAACCGAAAAGCATGAACGTCAACACCAAGAAAATCATCGCCGTGGCCGTCGCCGTGGCCGCGATCGCCCTGCTGCTCATCGCCCTCGCATCACGGAAGACAACCGAAGGAATCCCGAACCGGACGGTGGCCGCCACCATCTTCCCTCTCTGCGACATCGTCCGCAACGTGGCCGGAGATGACCTAACCGTCGCCTGCCTGCTGCCGCCCGGTGCCAGTCCGCACACCTTCGAGCCGACCCCATCGGTCATACGCCAGGTCAGTTCGGCATCGGTAGTCTTCGTCCTGGGACACGGCATCGACGCCTGGGCCGAGACATTGGCTGACGGCGCCGAAAAACCGACGACGACAGTGGACACGAACATACCGCTCCGCCGCGCGCTCGACGAGGAGGAAGAGGAGGAGGGTCACGACGACGAGCATTCCGACGGCGTCGATCCGCACTACTGGCTCTCCATACCCAACGCCAAGCTGATCGCCGCCAACGTCGCCGCCGACCTGACCGCCAGGTATCCCGACCTATCGGCGCACCTCTCGGCCAACCTGGACCGCTACCGTTCGGAGTTGGATCGGGCCGACGTACAGCTGCGTGAGACGCTCACGCTGACCGGCAGCCGCGAAATAGTCACCCTCCATGACGCGTGGTACTATTTCGCTGAAGAATACGGATTGACGATCGTCGGCTCGTTCGTGCCGACGCCCGGACGGGAGCCGACGCCGCAATATCTGGCCGCACTGGGCCAGGCCGTCAGCCGCTCCGGCTCACAGACGCTGTTCTCCGAGCCGCAAATCTCGACCGACACGCTGCAGCCGTTCATCCACGACCACCAGCTGAAGATCGCCGTCCTCGACCCGCTGGGAGGAACCGGCGACCGCACTTCCTACATCAAAACCATGCTCGCCAATGCCGAGACCATCGCCGAAAACCAATAGCGGACCGTCAGCCATCTCCGTAGTCGGATGCACGGTTTCCTTCAGCGGACAACGGGTCGTCAGCGACGTGTCGTTTTCGATTCCGTCCGGCTCGGTGGCGGCCATAATCGGACCTAACGGATCGGGCAAGACCACCCTGGTCAAGGCCATCCTGGGACTGGTCCCCATGGATTCCGGTCAGGTCCGCATCTTCGACCATCCGATCGCCGACGCCCACCCCATGATCGGCTATGTGCCGCAGCATCTGGACTTCGACCGCCGTTTCCCGATCACCGTCGCCGAGTTCATGGAGCTGGCACGCCACCGCCACCTCGAAAGGGAAAAGATCGACGAGATGATCGACGAGGTCGGACTGCCGGACAGTACCCTGAAGAAGCAGCTCGGACAGCTTTCCGGCGGACAGCTGCAGCGCGTACTGATCGCCCAGGCCATATTGAACAATCCCGACCTGTTGGTGCTGGACGAGCCGGCGAGCGGCATAGACATCGTCGGCGAGAAGGCATTCTACGACATCATCCGCCACCTCAACCGCGAACACGACACGACCGTACTGATGGTCTCTCACGAACTGTCCGTAGTCTCCAAGCTTGTCGACACGGTCGTCTGCCTCAACCACAAGATGATCTGTTTTGGACCGCCCAAAAAGCTGCTGACCGTCAAGGGCATCGGTCGTATCTTCGGAGACCAGACGCAGACCTTCGAACACGACCTTATCCAGTCGTTAGGTCACGTCCACGTTCACGACTCGGCCCACAGCCACGCCGCTGACCACGACGACATCGTAAAGAAAAGACCTGTCACCAAGAAAAAGAAACGCTGAACTATGCAGCTACTGCTCGAGATGCTCCAATTTCCCTTCATGCAGCGGGCCCTGATCGCCGGTGCGATGCTGGCGCTGCTGCTGTCGATCCTGGGAATCTTCGTCACGGTCCGGCGGATGGCCTTTTTCGGCGACGGCATCGCCCACGCCTCGCTGGCCGGCATCGCCATCGCCATCCTGGTCGGAGTCTCTCCCCTGCCGGTGGCGCTGGCTTGGGCCGCGGCCGTGGCCCTGGCCGTCTGGTGGCTGGAACGCAGCACCCGGCTGTCGTCAGACACCCTGATCGGCATCCTGTTCACCGCCAGCATGGCCCTAGGCGTAGTGCTGATGAGCTTCACCCGCGGCTACCAGCCGGAGCTGGTGTCGTTCCTGTTCGGCAGCATCCTTTCCGTCCGTTCGATCGACCTGACCTACATCCTGGCGATCGGCGCCGTCATTCTGACCTGGCTGCTCCTGTCCTTCCGCCACCTGACCTACATGTCGCTGTCCGAAGACCAGGCCATCGTAAGCGGCATTCCGGTACGCCTGCAGACGGTCATCCTGTACGTCGCCCTGGCCCTGGCTACGGTGCTGGGGGTCAAGATACTGGGAATCATCCTGGTCTCGGCCCTGCTGATCCTGCCGCCGGCCGCCAGCCGACTGCTGTCGTCGAACTTCCGCGGTCACGTCGTCATGTCGGTCGTAATGTCCGAACTGATGGTCCTCTTGGGACTGGCGGTCTCCTGCCTATATGACCTGCCGTCCGGAGCTACGATCATCCTGACCGGTACGGCCATCTTCCTTCTGACCGCACTGGCCGGCAGGCTAAAAAGATAGCCCGAACCACCATGCTGATAAAAAAGTCGAACGGCGAACGGGTAACGTTCAATCCGGAAAAAATACGCGCGACGATCATGCGCGCCGGCGCCAGCGATGATCTGGCGGACCGCGTCCTGCGACGTGTCCAACCCAAAGTCCGCGACGGTATGGCCACCAGACGGCTTTTCGCCATAGTCCACAAGGAACTGCGACGCGAAAGCCAACATCTGGCCCAGCGCTACAACCTGCGAACGGCCCTGCTGCGGTTGGGTCCGGCCGGCTTCAAGTTCGAGAAGTACGTAGCCTCGATCCTGAACGCATACGAATACGCCGCCTCGGTTCCCGAACAAGATTACGTCGGACTTTGCGTCAGACATGAGGTCGATGTCGTGGCGACCAAGGGAGGACGCTCGGTGGTGATCGAAGCCAAGTTCCGCAACCGCTTCGCCGATACGGTGACGCTCCGAGATGCGCTGGCCACCTGGGCCAGATACAACGACCTGCGCGACGGCGCCGAGACCAACCGCAGCTGTCCGCTGTTCGACGAAATCTGGATCGTTACCAACGGCACCTTCTCCGACCGAGCCATGCAGTTCGGCCAGTGCCGCGGCATCAACATGGTCGGCTGGAGGATGGGCCAGTCGCTGGCCGAGATGGTCGACCATACCGCACTCTACCCGATCACGGTCATCGACAGCCTGCGCCAATGGGAACTGGAACGCTTCGCCAAGAACGACCTGCTGCTCTGTCGCGAGGTGGTTACCGAAGATCCGGACCGGCTATCCGGACGGCTGCAGCTGCCGCGTAGCCGAACCAGACAGATATGGGAGGAGTGTCGGGCAGTAGTCGGCTCAAGCTGAGACTAGAGACAAAAACGCGGAAGCGGACCCGAACGGGCCCGCTTTTTTTCCGCCGCCTGGCTGCCGTCACATCTTGCGTAGCATATTGCCGGCCGCAGAATGAATCTCTATACTGCGCCCATATGAGACTGCTGATACTGGGACACCCGGATTTCGTCGAGCATAAACGGCTGGCGAGCGAGGCACGGCTGGCCGGTCATGCCGCGACCGTCTCACCGGTCGAGCAAATGGCCTTCGAATTCTCGAAGTCCGGCTTTGCCGCGACGTTGGCCGGACGTGACCTGCTCGACTCCTTCGACGGACTGCTGTTCCGTTCGCTGTTTCCTCATGTCTCGGAGTCACTGTTCCTGGCCGAGCTGTTCCACCGGTCCGGCCGACGAGTCATGGACCGGACGCTCGCCACGGACGTCTACATCCAGAGCAAGACCTACTCCGCCTGGAAGCTGCTGCTGGCCGGACTGCCGGTGCCGTACGGCCTTCAGACCAGCTCGCCGACGGAAATCCGGAATCGGCTTGACCGGACCAGCTGGCCGATCGTCGTCAAGTCCGTGCACGGCTCGAGAGGCGAACGGGTTCACCTGGCCCGCAACCGAAGTGAGGCCGAGGCGTCGCTGGCGAGCGAGACCGAATGGCCCTGTCTGCTGCAGGAAAAGCTGGAAATCAAGAAGGAATATCGTGTCCTGGTGCTCGGCTTCCGCGTTCTGGGGGCAATCAGCAAGAAGGCTCCGGCCGGTGACTTCCGCCGCAACCTATCCTTGGGCGGACGGGCCGAACCGGCCAGCCTGTCGACCGAAACGTCAGAGATGTGCGAACTGGCCGCCGGGACCCTCCGATATGAATTCGCCGGCGTGGACCTGGCCGAAACCGAGGACGGCCGCCAGGTCATTCTGGAGGTCAACCGCACACCCGGTTTCGCCGGCTTCGAGGCGGCGACAGGTATGAATGTCGCTCATGAGGTCATCAACTACTTCACCAGCAGCTAGCCGCCCACATTCGAAAGAGTAAACAGCATAAACCAAAAACCCCACCCGAAGGTGGGGTTTTTGGTTTATGTCTTAGAATCGCGGTCGAGCTGGCCGGCGGTTGCGGTTGCAATCGCGGCAGTAGACCGGGCGATCCTGGTTGGGCTCGAACGGGAGCTCCTTGATGTCGTTGCCGCACTCGGCGCACTTGAGGCCGAGAGAGGAGACATCGAACATCTGACGAGGAGCGCGGGCTCCACCCATCTGGAAGTCGTCCATGTGTGTACGTTTCGACTTGTTGTCGTTTCGTTTTAATTAACCGACCTTTCGGTAGACTTTCCCTTTCTCGCCTTCGAGATCGTTCGTCGAAACGTGACGTCTTCGTTGGCCCAAGGCCGTCTTACCAAGAGGTAAGATACTTCTTCTCCGAGGAGAAGTCAAGACAGACCCTAAAAATGGACATCTTGGCCAAAAAAAGAAGCCCGCGAAGCCGCGAGCTACGAAATCCTTTGTCTCCTCAATTCCGACCGTCTGTCAGAACTGACCTCCTGACTATACCGCGCCAAGAAATACCTGAACATCCAGCCGCTGACGGCTGCCGATAAGGAGAAGAAAACGGCAGCGCCTAAGAAGGTATCCCCTGAACCAACAGGGAAATTCATGCTGTCGGCTTCAGACGCCAACAGACAAGCCTTGAGAGCCATGCCGGAAAATATCAACGACGACATGGCAAAAGCGACCATCGACCAGACTGAATTTCTCAACGGTTCCTCCATTCGTCACACGGACGAAATAACAAGATAACAGGAGCAGGTCTAAAGGTCAAGCGATTGACCCGAAGCGCGTCCGAAGCCTACACTTCACTCGTCAAATAAATACATACGCCATGCTGACCAAAGTCCAGGAAAAACTGATCCGTTCGCTGCATCGCGGGAAGAGTCGTGAGGAATCCGGCCGATGTCTGGTCGAGGGGACGAAAGTCATAGACACCGCCGGATCAGCGGTCGAGTTCACTTTTTCCCGTGACGATACGCCGGAGTTTGACCGCCTGGTCTCGACCGAAACACCTCAAGGCATGGCCGCTGTGGCCCGCACGCCGCGCTGGTCGGAGGACGACCTGGACGGTTCCTCCACTCTGGTGGTGCTCGACGGTGTGCAGGATCCCGGCAACGTCGGCGCTGTCCTGAGACTGTGTCTGGGTTTCGGTGCGTCCCTACTGCTCATCGAGTCGGCTGACGTCACGTCGCCTAAAGTAATCCGGTCGTCGGCAGGGGCGATGTTCTCCGTCCCCTGGCTCCGACTTCCGCCGGAGGAAGCTATCGCCTACCTTTCCGGCACTGACCGTCAGCTGTTCCGCCTGGAGAGGCGACCTGGCTGCAGCGGCCCGGACGGACTGGTCGGACCGCGACGGATCGCCCTGATCGCCGGCTCGGAGGGTTCCGGCATCCGGCTGCCGCTTGCCGGACAGGGAATCGAGATACCGCACGACGGACGGCTGGAATCGCTCAACGTCACCCATGCGCTGGCCATCGGACTGTTCCTGCGGCACGAAAAAGAGAGCTAGCCCGACCGACCAAAAAGGGGCGGACAGTCCGCCCCTTTTTCGTTTGCCATCCGATCGACTACTGGAGCTTCAGCTGGTTGACCCGCTGCCAGTCGGTCATGTCGAGCGCCACGATCTGGTCGTCGCCGACGACATAGAGATAGTTGTCCAGGTACAGTGCCCGTCTGGCCCGGATGCCGCTCACTGCCTTCGACAGCTTGAGCCTGTCGTCCGCATAGGACATCACGTAGCCGCCGTCTGACCCGGGCAGGAAGAAGATCTCATGCTCGGCGTCCAGGAGAAAAGCGTGGTGTGTGTCGAGCACGTCGGACCAGTACTCGTTGAGGCTGTACTTGTCGAGTTCGCTCGGATTGGCCGGATCGGTCACGTCGAAGAGCGACAGCTTGACTCGGTTGTCCTCCTGACCGATGCCCAGTATCCGCCCGTCCTTGAGCGGATGCAGATAGGAGGAATAGCCGGGGATCTTCAGCTCGCCCTCGACCGTCGGCCGACGCGGATTCGAAAGGTCCAGGACATAGAACGGGTCGGTCTGGCGGAAGGTCACGACGTAGCCCCGCTCGCCCACGAAACGTACGGCGTAGATGCGCTCGTCGGGACCCATGCCCAGGGCCTCACCCACTACCTTCAGCTTCATGTCCAGGACATAGAGGTCGTTGACGCTGTCGCTGCGTCCGCCGCCGAAGCCGTATTGCCAAAATATGCCACCGGTCTCGCCCGAGGTCGTGGCCACGCGCAGAAAGCCGTCATACTCGTCGAGCGAGAACTGGTTCAGCAGGGTGCCTGGGACGAATCCGGACGACTTGACCTCCAGCTTGTCGGTGTCGAGCCGGACGATGCCGGTCTGCTGCAGCTCCCGCCGATGGGCCTTGATGTAGTCGCCCATACGGTTATCGATCTCGTTCATGAGACCCAGCGCCTCGTCCTGGTCGAGCGTCTGGAACCAGCGTCCCAGCACTGTCCGAAGCTCGACCGACTTCGTCTCCTCGGCCAGGTCATAGCTGACGACCTGCTTGAGCTTCTCCAGGACGAACGACGGAACGATGTCGGAGTTCGCGGTCAGGAACCCGTAGACGAACGTGAAGGTGTCGACCGGCAGCGAATAGGTCGCATAGATGCTGTCCGCGGACATGTAGACGGTAGACGAGCCCTGCGTACCTACGAACGAGGCTGTCCGCTCGACCTTACCGGTGGCCATATCGACTTTCAGCACGGTGTAGGTCACGTCGGTCGGCGTCGGCACGACCGGATGCCAGATGACGGAACAGGCGATCTCCACCTCACCCTCGGTTCCGGCAAGCGGAACGTACGGACAGGGTCGGGCACGGTTGATGCCGCCGGAAAGGATCAGAAACAGCTTGTCGTCCTTGAGGCGTGCATCGACCAGCCAACTTCCGTTCTCGTATGAGAGTTGCCAGGCTTCCTTGGAAGCCTTCGGATCGCTGACGTCATTGGCACGGATCCCGTCATAGGACAGGACCGCCAGCACTCCGTCCTTAAGCAGCAGATCGCCGTCACCCGCGATCTTCGAATCCAACGCCAAGTCCTCGGGAGGGAAGGCATTGACGACGCTGATTCCCGGCTCGCGACCGTAAGGCATCTCCTCCACGGAAAACACCTCCGGCATGGCGTCCATCGGCATGGGAATAGCCCCTCCGCGATAGAAATACGGCATCACTCCGGGCGAAAAATATATCTCTCTCCCGTCGGTCTTCAAGATGTCTGGTTCATCGATACCAGCGACCTGGACGTTAGTCTCGGAAATGCGGTCGGGTGCCGGTCCGCCACCCATATCGAGCGATACCTTCTCGTCAGCGGCAGCCATCGGAGCGGACACCGCCATGTCCTCTGCCTGAATGCCGCTGGCCGTACGCATTATGCCCGCATTCATTCCCATTCCCAGACCGTTGGAGACGGCCAGGCTGTCGGCCTCGGTCAGCCAGTCGGTAAAGTCCTGCTCGGAATCGAACGTCTCGACCTCTCCCCTGTCCTGTCCGGTCGACGGCGGACGATAGTTGATGTCGGGAGTCGGTCCGACGACGTCCAGTCCCAGATACCACAGGTACAGTGCTCCACCGAACAGCCCGACGGTGAGCACGAGGGTCAGCAGCACGCCGAAAGTCGCCGTCCGTCGGCCCTTAAGTTTTTCCTGGTTGTAGCCCATAGGATGCGGAATGATTATTTATCTCTGCAATTATAGCAAATCTGGCCGTTTTTTTACATTTACCTGCATCAAAACGTCCACTGACGAAAAAACGGTCCCAAGACCGTCCCACCGCCGAATAAGCCGAAAAAAGTCACCGCTTCCGACCGAAGAGCGGGGCAACCAGGCTGTCGACCGGTGCGTAATTGTCGGTCAACAGGACACTGCCCTTCCTTCCGGCCAGTTCGTCGATCTGCCTTCGGCTCAACAGCCCGCTGGCCTGGTCCAAGGTCAGGGACTGCGACATGGCGATGCGCGACGAGTAGGCGGTGACCGCGGCCTGCCTCCAGTCGGCCGTGTCGATCGGACTGTCGGAAGCCAATATGACGAAAGTGTTGCGGCCGGCCGTAGTCAGAGGACGTCCTACGGAAGAGACTTCGATGTGAGGAAACACGTCGGACATGGTCCTCAAAAAGGACGCCAGCAGCCGTCCGTCACTCGTATCATCGATCATGTTCAGGGCGTAGACGCCGTCCGGCGTCAGCCGGCTACGGACCGCCTGTGCGAACTCCAGGGTGGTCAGGTGATACGGAATCGCATAGTCGTCGAAGGCATCACCGAAGATAATGTCGTAGCGCTCGCCCTCCGCACCGCGGGCGAAGAATACGCGGGCGTCCTCGTTGAACGTCCTGATCCGGCCATGCGGCTCCAGACCCAAGCGGCGTTCGTTGATTTCCGTGACTTCCGGATCTATCTCCACCACGTCGACCAGCGAGTCAGGATAGTTCTCCAGCACGAACTTGGGCATGGTGTAGCCGCCCCCGCCGACGCTCAAGGTCCGAAGCGGACGCCGTCCGTCCAGAAGCTCGTGAACGTATTCGGCCGCCACGCCATAGACCGTCTCGTAGTCGTATTCGAGTACCGTCGGATCGGAAAAGACGAAACTGTGCGTCAGACGGTCGAGCACCAAGCGGTATCCGGTCCCCCGCTCCGACGACGACGGCTCAACGTTAATGCAGTAGTAGGCCGACTCGACGTCGCAGAAACTGGACCCGAAGAGCCCCAGCCACAGCAGCGCCACTGTCGCCTGAACCGACAGCCGACGGGCCGTCAGTCCCCGCGAGGCCACGACTGAAGTCAGGAGCAGGACAGCCGCCACGGAAAGGACGATGGTCTTCACCCCCAGGAAGGGAATGAGCACGTAACCGGAGGCGAAGGTGCCAAGAATGCTGGCCAGGGACGAGACGGCATAGATGCGTCCGACGGTAGTGCCGGCCTTCTCGACCGACGGCAAAGTCAGGGCGATGACGATCGGCGTAATCAGGCTCAGCAGGAAGCTGACCGGAAAGAAGCCGAAGAAGGCAAAGATGAAGGTCGCCGGCACGACGGGCAGACCGAGACCGTAGATCAGTCTGGAGGCCGGAGCGTAGGTGTAGTAGGAGACGGCGGCGGCCAGGGCAGAGGCGGCGAAGATCAGCGACACTGCCCGCCAGGCCGCTCCGCGCTCGGCGATCACTCCGCCAGTGTAGTTGCCGACTGCCATGCCCAGCAGTACCACCCCGATCACGCTGGTCCAGGTGTAGAGCGACGAGCCGAGATACGGTGCCATTATCCGTCCGGCCACCAGTTCGATGACCATCAGACAAAACCCGGCCGCAAAGACGTACAGCAGCGCCTCAGCCGTACCGCGCGTTTTCGGCATGTTCGCCCCTGCACTTTGACCTGCCATATTTTTTGCGTGACGAGTTCGATATTACACGGGCATGTTACCGGCAATCGACCTGTCGCGTCCATCGTCCGACATGCAAGTCGGACCTGACGGTCCGCATCGATGCAGTCCTGTCCGCCGAAAACAAAAAACGGCCACGAAAGTCAATCCGCAAGCCGTCGGACAATGCCGCTAGTCGTCGCTGTCGAGCTGACGCCGCCAGTCGTCGATCCCAGACGTAAAGGCATCCAGTTCCTCGGCCGGCACCGGATCTGTTCCGGGAAAATCTTCCAAGAGAGGGTTGATCTTGACGCCGTTCTTGACCATCTCGTAATGAAGGTGCGGACCGGTCGAGAAGCCGGTCGAGCCGACGTAACCGATGGTATCTCCCTGAACCACCCGTTGGCCGACCCGAACCGCGATCTTCGACATATGTCCGTAGTTGGTCGAGTACGTGGAATTGTGGCGTAGGCTGACGAAATTTCCGTACGGACCGTTCCAGCTGGCCCAGGTCACCACCCCGTCTCCCACGGCCCGAATCGGCGTACCGACCGGCGCCGCATAGTCGATGGCCCGATGTCCGGTCGAGACGTTGAAGGCGCTAACGTAGCGCAGTCCGGTCGTGAAGCCGGAGGAAATGTAGCGGAAGGCCACCGGTGCCTTCAGGAACATCTTCTGCAGCGACTCGCCGGTCTCGCTGTAGTAGCCGACCGTGCCGTCCGGATCCTGATAGCGGAAAGCGTAAAACGTACGGCCAGCATTCTCGAACTTGGCGGCGAAAACGCGGCCCGGCATGACGTACTTGCCGTCCAGATACCTTTCCTCATAGAGGAACCGGTATAGGTCGCCCTGACGCACGTCCATGGCGAAGTCCACCGTCCATTGGAAAGTGTCGGCCAAGGCGATGATGGCCCGTTCGTCGATCCCCTGCTCCAGGGCCGAGGCGTAGAGCGAAGTGTCGATGTGCCCTTCGACCGTCCTGACCCTGACGTCGTATTCTATCTCGCGGCGTTCGGCGCTCCAGCCGTCACCGTCGCGGGACACGTAAAGCTTCTCTTCCGTATCGATTTGATAGACCAACGTCAGCAGCTGACCGCTGTCCCGACCAAAGATCAGTTCGATCTCGTGTCCGACCTTCACCTTCGACAGGTCGTATACGTCCTGCGCGGCTAAAAAAATGTCGGCCGCGTCGGTTCCGCCGATCTCAGCCTCTTCCATCAGGACCCCATAGGTCGATCCTTCCACGACTTCAACGACCTTCTTGGTGTAAGGATACTTTTCAACTACGAGAGACAGGGCCTTAGTGTTGATCTCCTCGGCCTGAGCTCGAACCACAAAAGCCGCGGTCCATAGGGAAACCACCAGCAAGACGCCAAAAATACGAAAGGCGGTCATTCCAAATTTTCGTCTGTCGTTCATAAGAAATATCCACAGAAGATAGCCCAACTGAAACCATTATAGCTACCTAACGACCGAACTGTCAGGGATTTGGGTCAAAAATGGCTTAAACCGGACAAAACGTAACTTGGACTGAAACTTACTGCGGTCCGAAATGCTAAGATGAATTCCTAAGCTATCGTCATCCTAAGAATATGCCTTTCGTTCTGCCCGACCTAACCTTCGAACCGACATCCCTGGAGCCGTGGCTGTCGGCCGAATCGTTTTCCTATCATCACGGCAAGCATCATGCCGCCTACGTTAGCAAGCTCAATGCCGCCGTCTCCGGCACTGAACTGGACGGCCGACCGCTCGAGGAGCTGATCCGAGTCTCCGGGGACGTCAATCCGGCTGTCTTCAACAACGCAGCCCAGCACTTCAATCATGACCGGTTCTGGCTCTCGCTTTCCCCGACGGAACAGACGCCGGAAGATCAGCTGCTCGAAAAGATAGAGAGTGACTTCGGATCGTTTGAGACCTTAAAAGAGAAATTTTCTGGATTGGCGGGCGGCCTGTTCGGATCTGGTTGGGTCTGGCTGATGCAGACCACGGACGACCGACTAGAAGTCCGGCAGTATCAGAATGCCGAGACTCCGGGCGGAACTGACGACCGAGGGCTGCTGCCGCTCGATGTCTGGGAACACACCTACTACATCGACCACCGCAACGACCGGGCCAAATTCATCGCCGGATTCTGGTCGCACATCAATTGGAAGTCGGTTGCCGAAAGACTGGCCTAGACAGCCGTCACGAAAAAACCTGTCGTTCCGGAACCTCATTCCTTCTTAATCTGTCATCCCGGAATCGCAACTCTTATTAAATTTGTCATCCCGGAAATCGCGTCAGCAATTATCCGGGATCCAGAGTCCGATCTTTTCTGCTCCTGGGTCCCGGATCAGGTCCGGGACGACAGAGTATAGCCGTCGGGACGACATTGCTTTTTTGTCATCTCGGAACTGCATTCCTTTTTAGTTTGTCATCCCGGAATCGCGAGCGCAGCGAGCGATATCCGGGATCCAGTGCCGGCAAGGCTGCTCCTGGGTCCCGGATCAGGTCCGGGACGACAGAGTATAGCCGTCGGGACGACAGCCCGGAGAAAAACAAGGCAGACGAAAAACCGCCGGAGAGCCCGGCGGTTTTTCGTTGGTCCGCGAGATGCGAACCGAGAGCGGCGCGAGACTAGAACAGCCCCAGATCCGCTTCAGTGATCGGCTCGCCGATCGTATAGCTGAAGAAGAAAGCCACGTTCACGTCGTCGATCATCTGGTTCCAGTCGTCGCCGTAGATCTCCTGGGCGACCCGTTCCGTCGTAACCCAGCGGAGAACTCCGCCGCGGATCACGGCATAGACCTTGGGATCGGACTGAATCTTGATCATCCGACGTCCCGGGCGGTACATGACGTTGCCGCCGAGCGGGATCCGGGCCAGGGTCTCGGCGTCGATGACGATCACGTCGTCGAAGTCCTCGAACCAGGTGTAGAAGATCCGCTCGTGCGGGAAGGTGTAGCGCTTCCCGTCGGCACCGCAGTAGTAGACCGCGGAGCTGTCGGCGCTCTTGATCAGCGAACCCGAGACGCAGTAGACGTCGGTCTCCTCGGCGGCCGGCGTGATGTCGAGGTCGGTGTTGATCGAGCGGGTGGCGTTCAGGGCCGACTGCGGGCTGAAGCCGCCGATGATATTCGGGTCGGAATCCGGATCCGGGACGACCGGAGTCTCCTCGACCGGGGGTACGACTATTTCTTCATCGTCCGCACCGGGAGCCGAACCGACTATCGAGAAGGTCGCGGTGCTGACCGTGTAGGCCATGGTCGAACCGCTGGCGTTGGTACCCTCGACCTTCAGCTTGGCCTGGGAGGTCGTGACGCTGGGCACTGCCCAGGACATGGAGCCCGAGGTCGGCTGTTGGTCGACGATCGTGGTCCAGGAAGTGCCGCCGTTGGTCGAGAGCGAGATCTTGGCGTAGGAGACGCCCAGACCGCCCGCGTTCCAGGACAGGCTGACCGTGCTGCCGGCGTCATAGGTGCCGCCGTCGACCGGTCCGCTCAGCAGGTAGGCATAGGCCGCCGGAGCTCCGCCCCCGCCGCCGCTGGAGGCCGGAACTGTATTGCAGACCGGGGCCGCGGCCGGCGTGAAGGTGGCCGTGACCGGTCCGGCAACTGCAATCACGTTGTCGCCGGCCGAGTAGCTGCAGGAGGCCAGTCCGCCGTTGTTGGCCAGGTTGCCCGGAGTGGGACCCGGATACCTGACCGTGAAGGTCGAACCGGCCGAGACCACCACCGTGAAGGTGGTCGTAGTGACCTCGAGAGAATCGGCTTCGGAGCCGGAATCGATGGTCAGGGTGATGGCCGGAGGACCGCTCATGTAGAGCGAGGTGTCGGCTGAGAAGGTCGTCGTGGTGGCGGCCAGGGCCGTCGAACTCGACAGGCCCAGGCCACCTACCACTGTCGCCGCGGCGACAGCTACGGCAAGCAACCGACTCAACCCGATCTTGACTTTAGATAGGTTTGCCATAGCAAGCTCTGATTAGTTTTCAACTAGCGCGAGCATGCTTTAGTGCTTCCAGACGTCAACACGCCATGTAGCCAATCCTGGATCGATGTTTAAACCGGCGTCATCGTTAGTGTTACAAATACGGATCGTGACTGTGTCTGCAGCGGAAACGAAACCGAAGGGCAAAAGTTCTGCCTCAAGAGTGGCCGGAGCACCAAGGACAACCGTATCGCCGACTGCGGCACCAGTGACCCCGACCGTCGTCAGATCAGAACAGGTCCCCTTAGTAATGTCAGCAACATCGATTACCGAAGTCACGCTGAGATGACCGGTAATAGCAACGGCAGCAGCACTTTCTCCAATAGTCAAATCCGTTGTAACTGTAACTGACGCCAAATCGAGAATGTCAGAGGTATTGGCATTCGTAATAATGGTGCCTGTACCACCGACTTCAGGAAAGGTATATGTGGTATCGGAGGAAAGAACATCAACGTTGAAAGTACCGTAGAAAGTACCGTCATCGCCCATGATCTGAAGCTGCGAGTCGTTGTTGGCCAAGATTATGTCAAAGATGCCTGTCGTCGCGGTCCAGTCGGCGGTAAGCGCGCCCAGGGCCAGAGTCAGGGCCGCACCCTCGGAGCCGGCTGAGCCGCCCGTAATGCCCGAACCGTTGGCCACCGAAGCTACGTAGTTGCCGGCGGTATCGGTAGTCAAAACAACCGTGTCGTCGGTGATCATCGTGCCGGTGACCGAAGCGGTGTCGCCTGTGGTCACGACCGTGCCGGTTACGTTAGGTAGAGTGATCGTTATGTCGCCGGCGGCAGGATCGGCCACCTGCAGCAGCGTCTGATAGGTGTCATCAGTCGTCAGACCCTCGAAGTAGATACCGCCAAGCAGCGAAGACGTGACGGTCAGCGTATCGGTGAGGGCATCGCCGATCGTGGTGTTGCCATTGACCGTCAGCGTACCGCCGGTCGAGATGTTCGTGCCGATCGTGGTGGTGGCCGAAGAGGCGAACGGCACCAAGGCGACAGCCAGCACGGCTAAGGCGTTGGCCGCCCAGCGGGCGGATGAGCGAAATGATTTATTCATACTCCCTAAAAAACTAATCTCCTCGAAAATAGTTAATTGAGGAAATTTTATTTGTGGATAATTACGACGGTAGTATAACACAAGTTTTTGTCGTCAACACGATTTTGAAATTGAAGGCGACAAAAATTTACGCTGTAGGGAACATCATTTTCTAAAAAAGAAACCGCCGGGCAATCCGGCGGAATCCAATCCAACATTTTTCTGAAGAAAACCTAATGCTTCCAGACGTCGACTCTCCAGGTGCCGGCAGCATGCGGAACTGCCATAGCCGAAA
Source organism: Parcubacteria group bacterium CG1_02_58_44 (assembly GCA_001872545.1). Taxonomy (GTDB): domain Bacteria; phylum Patescibacteriota; class Patescibacteriia; order SG8-24; family SG8-24; genus UBA1561. The sequence goes on along the minus strand of MNWN01000018.1, from coordinate 1,512 downwards.
AATTACAGACGATGACCCAGACGGTATCGGGAGCGGAGACGACTCCCTTGGCCAAGAGACCCCCGATGGCAAAGTCAAACGTAGGACCGAGGACTACGGTGTCGCCAGATTCGGCCCCGGTTACTGTCTTTTCGTACGGCGCATGACAGTCCCCGGCCGCCAATATTCCATCATCTCCGACGGTTATCGTAGAGGAGAGGTGGGCGGTGATCGGAACGGAACTAACGCCAGCACCTATCGTTAGGCTGGTCAGCCCGGAGATGGTAGTGACATTGGTCAGAGCAGTAACGGAGGGAATTCCGGTGATGTCTCCGACGTTGCCGGTGGTAATAACGGTAAAATCTCCACCGCCGATGTCGGGAAAGATAAACGAGTTGTCACCCCAAGCGGGATCCAAGACGGTCAGAGTGGTCTCGTAGTCGTCAGCTGTACCCTCGAAAACCAGACCATTGCTAGTTCCAGTCACAGAATTCTTAACGTCGGGAGCGTTGCCGGCCAGAGTGCTGAGCATGACCGTTCCGTCAGAGTCAGGCAGGGTAATTGTCTTGTCTATCAGAGTCGTATCGGCCGCCATTAGAGTCGTCTGGTAATCGTCGTACGTCCCCTCGAAGCTGATCTGATTGTCGAGGAAGAGGTCATTCCAGTAGAGATCCTCCGAACCCAAGTCGTAAGTGGCTGCTGTATGGGAGATCAAAGAGGCGTTGATGTCGACCGAGGCCAAGTTGTCGAGGGCGGTTGTGGCACCGGATCCGGCAAGATCCGAAGTCAGGGCTACCGTACCGCTGGCATCCGGAAAAGTTATCGTTTGAACAGCCGTCGGATTGGTGATAAGTAGCGTAGTCTCGTACGCATCCACCGACGAACCTTCAAAAATCAACGAACTATTGCCGACCCAAACGGCATTAGCCGCTCCAATGTTGGCCGTCGACAGTAGTGGGTAGCCACTGGCGTCCGGAAAGGTAACCGTACGGTCGCCGGTCAGAGACGCGAAGGCGAACGTAGTCTCGTAGTCGTCGATAGCGATACCCTCGAACACCAGGGCCGAGGCGCCCTGCAGTACGGCGGTGATAGTGACCGTATCGGTGGCCGCATTGCCGATTGTCGTATTGCCGTTGACGGTCAATGTCCCGTCGGTCGATATGTTCGTGCCGATCGTGGTGGCCGACGCACAGAAAGGCAACGAAAAAACAGCCAATACGGCTGCAACGTTGGTCACCCGGCGAAAAGTCAGGCGTAATAAATTGTACATACCCCTAGGGGCTTAGAGCCTGTCTATAATCTTTCCTCGCCATTTCAGATACAATGAGCGGGCGTTAGCCCGCTTTTTATATGCGTAAACCCTACCCGAGCGACATCACTCGAGAGCAATTTGCAATAATTCTTCCGCTTCTTGAATCTGCGAGAAAGAAAACGCGACCTCGCACCGTAGATCTCTACGACGTCTTTTGTGCGGTGCTGTACATGCTGCGCACCGCATGCCAGTGGAGGATGTTCCCGCAGGATTTCCCCAAT
>MNWN01000004.1 GCA_001872545.1 Parcubacteria group bacterium CG1_02_58_44 | reverse complement strand
GACATTGATCTCGTCGATCTCCACGCCCGGCATCTCCCGCAGGATCTTTGCGAGCACGCGCGGCAAATAGGCCGCAAGCCCAGGATTCAGGATTCGCCTGCGGTATTTCGGTATCCACACGACATGGTACTGCGTTCTGAAGGCCCCATGGCCTGAAAGACGTATATCCATGCATGGAACATACCAAAATACCGCAGGGAATGTCCCATTCAACCACGCCCAAGGGCGTGGTCTTTTGGGTTAGTTGATAAATAACCGTAGGCTTAGGTCGACCTACACTAACGGGAAAAACACGGGCCAAGATACCATCTAACAAGGCCCCCACGGACTTTTGCCGACGAACAAAATTCATGCCTCCCGTCAGGTACCTACGATAATTACCGTCCTCCAAAATTTCTGGGGGTACACCATAGCCGTTGAAGCAATAAAACATCGGGCTTCTCCTTCCGTTTCAAAGAACTGTTAGTGAGAATGGGCGTCCGTAGACGAAAAGTCAAGACTCTGCGTCATCGAACGGTCGATCATGACCGACTAGACTTTGGCCACAACGATGATGCCGAGCAGTGCCCGAACCGGAAGAAAATTTGCTAACCGCCTGGAGACGTTCCTCGGCAGTACGCTCAACAATAATTCCGTGCAAGCGACGAGGCAGAAGGGAACCCTCAAATACGCTCCCCGGCCACCGGCATACCAGGCCGATCGACGAAATCCAGCGGTGTGCAGCAGCTTCCGCATCTCCCGAACCTCGTATTACTTAAGATAAAGACCGGGAGCCTCGTCCGAAAAACCGGCGGAAACATCGTGTGGTCCAGCAAAACGGTTAGGTGTAAAAATGATGTAGCAGCCGCGAGACGAAAGAGCGTTCCGTACGTTGAGCAGGTGGTCCGGCACGGTTTCGGGATGAAGATGCTCGAGCATGTGGGAACCAATCACCAAATCGATCGGTCCAACACCGCCCGGTAAGTGAACCCCATCCCCGGGAAAGTACCGACATTGTTTAGGCAGCTCATGGGGCCAACTCTCGAGAACGTCGATCAGGGCGACCGATGCCACCCGCTCCGCGACCAACACCGCCAGATCACCGTCACCAGGACCGAACTCGGCGACTTTAATTCCGGGACGAAGAAAACGACGCACCAGCGAAAACTTCTGGAAAGCCTTGGCCACATCATCAGCATCTGACTCGGCAAAACGCCCCTCGGCGGTGCCGACTGTCAAGCCGTCATAGGCCGCACGAAACGCCGCCGCTCGCTCAGTACCAGGAGTGGAATCAAGAATGCACTTCCGGCAAGCGTTCTCGTACTCGAATTGCGCCCTGGTCTTTTCGAAAATGCTCATAAGTAAATGCTTATTCCGAATTCAACGCGTAAATTCTAGCTCGCCGTGAATCTCGAGACAAACGGCCGAGAGAATCAAAATCGTTCGGAATCAAAAGACCGGCTGCCAACTAGTACTACCGATCCAATACGTTCTATACACCGACCTCCAGATCAAGACACCAGCCTGATCTTCAACCGACCTTTAGTGTCACGGAAGCCGACCCGATGAGTCCCCGACTCGGATTTGAAGCCCGGCCGCCTGAAGGCGGATTCCGGATAGTATACAGGCCGACCGATGACGTGAAAAACCTGTTCGATGTCGACGTAGGTCATGATGTCATCCAAAAAAACGTTGGTGTCGATCTCATAGAGCAAGTCTAAAAGTAGATATGCGGCCACTGCCAAGACACCGATCACTAAGCCGGACAACAGACCGGCGTCGCGCAAAACGAACAGCAGGACAAAAATCATGAGAGTCAGGAGGATAAGTATCAGCCAGTGAATCGGTCTGACCACGCGCCGAGCCGCCAGCAGGGCACCCTGTCTCGATTGGACACAGACGGATTTACTGTCGTGGAGGTTCTGAATCAGCGAAGCAAATTCATTGTTGTCCGGCTTGATCGAATCGACGACCCGATTAAGTTCCTTGAATTCCTTCCGAGTACCGGAGACATAAGAAGAAAAATCAAACTCTAGACAGGCAATCAAGTACCGGTCAATTGCTTCGACTAGGGCCTTTTTCTTCTTTGGTTGAATCAAACAGCCCAGACTAAAGATGCCGATCAGGGCGCTATCCTACTGAGTGATCAGTGATTGAAGGCTCAAGTAGTTCGATGTTGCCGAAGCAATAAAAAAGCCGATTACTATCGTAAACAGGAAAGAAACCATGGACAGCAGATTGGAGGTGTCGAACGACAAATCAAACCTCGGGACCAAAAAAGCCGCTGCAATAATGATTGCCGGAACCAAAACGATCCTTACCGTTCTCCAAAAATTCATATGGACGACAAGTCTCTTGATGCTCAACGTCAGAAATGTACCACGTCATCCACCGGTCTCAAACCAAAACCTCAGAGACAGAAGCCGGATTTCTCACAAAGATCGACAATGATCTTGTTCAAATTCCTATCCTTGACGAAACTGTTCCTCTCGAGACTCCTCCGTATCCTCTGCTGCTCCCGATCGTTCTCGATAAATTCCTTCAACCTGAAAATATATCGTTCGTCGTCGTAGGCAATCAGCTTGGTCAACCCCTTCTCCGCATACTGAACCCCGGCCGTATCCTCATCCATGTAACCGTCGGCCGGAACCGGAGTGGTGACGTTGCCTCCCTTGGCCAGAGCGGCGATGTACGGCTGGTAATTTGTTGCCCTAGAAATCGTTACGTCGGCCGCAGCCTTCACCGTCAATTCGACTGCAAAACTCCAACCCGACCGAAAGCTTGAGACCTTGACGTTGGAATAGGTATTGATCAAATCATCCACTATCGCCTTCAGTTCCAAATCCATGAAAACGTAGACTTCACCGAAGTTCTCCCCCAAATCAGTAAATAACCTGCGTACGAAACCTACGCTCTGATCATACTGTTTGGCGGTAAGCCATCCGCCATAGGCAATCCTATTGTCTGGGGTCAGGTAGTCTCCGGTCATGACCAGATCGACCAACAGATCCTCTTTCCGACCGGGCAGCTCCCCATCGATGCCGGATCTAACGGCAGACAAATTCTCAAGTCTGGATCGTCCTCTCATTTTTTCGATCAGAGAGAAGGTCCCCTCAGAAATGGGATAGCAGCAGGTCTCGACATTGCCGAGACCCGACGACTTTGGAAAATCCCAGTCGAACTGGGTCGTCAGTAGGTACTTTTCGGCGTCCTGAAAAACCGCCCGACTGTATAGGCTCTTTTCATCCTCATCCAGCCGGTCCGGCAGCCCTCCATCTACTATGACGTAGGGACGTCCAATCATCCTCGAAGCGATCGGTCCCGCAACCCTAGCGCCGAACTTGAGCATGAAACCGTAGTCGATATCCTTGATGACGTCATAAAAACGACTGATGATCCGAGAAGGATCGTCGTTCAGGGACATTTCAACGACAAAATCGACCCTTACCCCCAAATCCGTGAGCTTGTGACGGAATCCCATGTCTGTCAGCACCAAATACGAAATTCCGCGAACATCCAGGTCCTGCGTCAGCTCCCAGGTTTTCTTAGCCGGTCCCCTGCCGCCTGTCAGGGAGCAGTCGATCAGTATCGGTTTCATGCTTGGACGTTATCTGAAACGAAACAGTCAGACGACTGAAACTTTACTTAACTCTACGACTTCCCCTTCATCATCAGCTTGTAGCCGCCAGTTCCGTTATTAAGCCAACTTGCCACGCGACAGACGGTAGCCGTGCTCACCTTGAGCTTCAGAGATATTTCACGATAGGAAACCCCGTCAGCGATCAGTCTCGCCATTTCCCATCTGTCTCTCATGTCTTTGATTTCACTTACGGTACATAAGTCGCGAAAGAAGACCTCGGCATCTGCGACCGTCTTCAGTCTTAATACTGTCTCGAACAAGGCATCTGTTCTTTTGTCGAATTTGAACGGTTCCATCTTTAAAAGAGACTTATGTATTAGCGTATTAACACGCTAATACATTAAACCATCGTCGTCAAGACGACTGGCCTTATCGTAAAAAGCCGTAAGGTTCAAGCCAGAATACTTAAGCCAAAACCTCTTTTTAGATAAGGTATCCGACAAAAAACGTGACTTTTTTGGAGCCACGTTTCTTGGACCAAGATGGTCGGGTCACTACATCGTACCGCCGGCCGACGCGTTGGGATTGGGGCCGAAACGGTTCGCGCCCGGAGTGCTGGCCAAAATATAGAATACCAGCAGGACTATTCCGCCGAACGGAACAAAACTAATGAGCAGCCACCAGCCGCTGAGGTTCGAGTCGTGCAGACGACGAACCGTAACCGCCAAGCTCGGAATGAGGATCGCCAACCAGTAGACAACCGACAGCATGCTGATGGCCAGATTGGCCACAGCGCTCCTCCCTACTACGCTAGAGAGGGTGATCTGTAAAACGATCAAACCAACGATAATGAGACTGTTGATCAAGAAAAACCACCAAAACTCCGCCCGACCAGCGCGTCCACTGAAGACCGCATACTTTTTTAGGACTTCGAGATAGTACTTCATGAAACCTATCTTAGGAGCTTAAAGTCGCTCCTATAATGCCTAGATTATCGCAAAAAAGTCCGGCCTGCACAACAACGACGAAGCAAATAGAGTTGAGAGTCCTCAAAAAACTAGTCAGCAGAACAAAAAAGGACCGCATCAGTTAGAAGCAGTCCAAGTAAGTCCGACTGACAACGCTCGCTAATCGTCGAAATCCTGCTGCCGCATCGGAAAAACGACCAGAGCGAAGATACCGAGAGCGACCGCCTCCATCAACACATAATTGACCGACAGTCCGGCCAACCAGCTAGCCAACAACGCCACCGGTATATCGACGACGCACTTCAGGCAGTTGAGATTCGAAACGGTCGTCGCTCGACATTGGGAATCGATCCGTTTCTGAATGGCCCGGGAAAACAACGATTCGCGCAGACCTATCATCGCCTCTGCCAGACAGAGGGCCACGAGCGCCACCCAAGCTAAGTTCAGACACAGCACTAGCCCAATCAGTGACGTACCAATGATAGCCGTCCACCGAATAGCGCGAGCCGTACCGAACAAAGAGACTATTACCCCAGCACGCCTGTTTAGAAAGAACATCATCCCGCGTGAGACGGCGTAATACAGTCCGATGACTATGACGGTGAATCCATGGCCCGAAAGTATCGGCTGATAGACACGCCAGAGCAGAAACCCAACCAAGAAGACCAACGTCTTGCTGAATGCGGCCTTCAGAAGCCAAGGCTGACTACGGATGGTCCGCAGACTCTGACCGAGGATATCCCTCCTGGGACCGTCTTGTTGCCGGGAAATCACCCGTAAACCCCGGTATGTCTGTAGAGAGTCTCGAAGAGTTCGGGATGGAGTCCCACCTCGAGGATTTCATCGTTGAGAACTGGGTCAAGATTCCGGCTCTCGATGGATACAAGATCTACGAGGAAGATGGCGAGGTCGTTGGTCAGCAGTACAGTACGAACGTAGGGCGCATTGATATCCTTGCGAGATCAGTGGATCAAAAAGAGTGGCTTGTCATCGAGCTGAAGAAGGGTATGACGAGCGATAAAGTGGTCGGGCAGACGCTGCGATACATCGGATGGATAAAGAGGCACGAAGCCGAGGGTAGTCAAATCGTGCGGGGACTCATCATTACCGGAGATCGTGACGAAAAGCTGATGTACGCGCTTGAAACGCTAGAGAATGTTGGCTTGATGACGTACTCGGTTAGCTTCAACCTGAAAAAGGTGAAGTAAAGCGATCCTTACCGTCCCCAGAAGTTGTCCTTAATAAATAAGTTTGACGTTTGAGTTGTTGCCCACGACGGCAAGGATCGGTCGTTTTATATAAATCACGCATTGTTGGTCACGCGCCTTCTTCGTCATCACCAAATTGCTTGGGACGACGAACATTTGAGTCGGGTGGAATGTAAAGTGTGCGCTTTGCTTTTAAGTCCGCTGAGTTGCGCTGAAAGCTGAGGCGATGCAGTGCGTATTGTAGGAACTTGTCCGCATTACCAGAATGCCAACCGAGACACATCCTTGCAGAGTGGAGCAAATCCTCGTCCGGTGTATGAGCATTCACTGTGACACCGGGTAATACGTCCGGATTCGCAATGAGGCGTCCCGAAATAATCGAGAACTGAAAAGTCACTGCTGTTTCATTTTTCGGATTCAGGACGATATCAATTTCGTTAAGTTTCTTTGTTTGTACGGGAAGCGCAGTGATGTCATAAACGTGATCTTCTAACATCTTCTGGTAGCCAATTTCCCGCAACGCACTGCGACCGCTGCATGTAATATACGTTCCGCCCTGACGCTTGATGAGCACAGCACCAGTTGCGTGGAATGAAACATGATCGACAACATCACTAACACGGGACTCTTCAATGAGCCCTCTCTCAGAAGGTACGTAGTAAATGTCGCCACCGAATGAATCGATGATAATGTTCGCAATCTTTTTGATCCCGTCGCTTGTCTCGACAAGTATGCGATAAGTGACGTTATTGGGGTATGTTTCGTTGCCGCCCATAACTAAAATATATTCCCGGGATTCGTGGAATTAAGTCTACAACAAAACCGCCCTTTCAGGCGGTTTTGTACTGGCGACAAGCACCTATCGGATCGAGGGCTTTTGAGGCTCTCGCATACATGCCGATAAGAACTTCTCGTGGCAGGGGCTGTAGGAATCGAACCCACGACCGAGGTTTTGGAGACCTCTGTTATACCATTTAACTAAGCCCCCATGGCACATCTTTTGTAACTGATTTTAACCCAACTGTCCACTACGCAAAAACGGCGACCTAAGTCCCCGTTTTGCCCCAACCTACCTATTTGGTCTCCTTGTGGGCAACATGCTTCTTGCACCACTGGCAGAACTTGGATAGCTCCAACCGAACGGCCTTGAGCGTCTTCTTGTTCTTGTGGGTCCGATGAGTCACGCGTCCGCACTGACCGCACTCCAGTTTTACGAGATTGTCTTGAGACATAAAATTGCCGATCCGTTACGACACGCGGGATATTAGCAGGCCTGTCCGAATCTGTCCAGACTAGTACCGTTATATCAGATGGAGCCACCTCTGGGGTTCGAACCCAGGACATCCAGTTTACAAAACTGGTGCTCTGACCAGCTGAGCTAAGGTGGCGCGCATGCCCACTGACACTCCAGACTGACCGGAATGACGGTGGGTGGTGGGCAGACTAGGATTCGAACCTAGGAAGGCTGAGCCAGCAGATTTACAGTCTGCCCCGTTTGACCGCTCCGGAACCTGCCCTCTTGATCGACTAGCGTCCTGTGCCGCCAAGACCTACTAGAGAAATGAAGCCCGCTCAACCCTTTAGGGACCAGCGGACCTGGAGCCGACGACCGGACTCGAACCGGTGACCTACTCCTTACCATGGAGTTGCTCTACCAACTGAGCTACGTCGGCATGAAAATCATGCCGTTTCTTTCGTTTTTCCTGCTATGTCGCGCGACCTACCCGTGCTTCGTCTCAAGCGCCAAAACCCTTTCCTGAAGCACCTCCAGCTTTTTATTTTGGGGATTGACCGCACGCAGACGCTCCAGTGCCGCTACAGCCCTATCCTTGTCGCCGTCCATTATACATGCCTCGACCAGCAAATCAAGATACTTGGGGTTGGACGGTTCAAACGAAAGTGAGGTCTCCAATCCGACCTTGGCCGCACCCCAATCGTCGACCGCACCACAGATATGGCTGAAGTTAGCGAACTCACGGGCGATTTCTGCGTGTTCAGACGCTCCGGCCGTACAGGTTTCGGCAAACGACCCCCGTCTCGGCACCGGCACGCCGTGCGATTCGGTCACCGACTGCCCACACAGCCTCCGAATCAGCACCCTGATCAGGAAGGCGTAGGTTTCCCTGGCATGATCCCACCTTTTGGTCTGCAGGTAGAGTTCGCCCAGGTCACGGTACACACCCTCGTTCATCTCGTCAAAAGTCAGGACCTCAATCAGTTTTTTCTCCGCCTCGCCGAACTTCTCCTGTTTGGACAGATCAGCCGCGGACCTCCGTAGACGGGCTATCCTATCCCGACGCTGTTCTGGATCGAGCGGCTGTTCGTCCCTCAACTGACGGTCAAGTGCGGTGAGACAGTGAACCAGACGACGAAACGCATTACGCAGACGAACCGTCAATGGAGACAGAAGTCTTGACGTTCCGACGATAAATCTCCTAGCCGAACGACGAACGCGTTCGTCCATAATCTGCTTCTTGCGAGCGGAATTCTGGACCTGGGGCAGCGACTCGGTCTCGATCAGCGTCAGCTGCGGAAACTTGCGGACGAAAATCAGAACCATGATACCTGCACAGACAACGATTATCGCCAGCAAGGCCAGATTAAAAAACATAAAAGTCAGGAACGCGAGGCTATCTCCAGAAGGCCCATAAAATTGTCGGCGGTCAGCGAGTCACCGCCCACCAGTGCACCGTCGATCCCCGGACAGGACAGAAAGCCGGACAGATTGACGGCATCGACCGAACCGCCATAAGCGACGGTACAGAACCTGTCGGCCGCCGCCGCCGTGCATAGTTCGTTGAGGGTACTGCGAATCAGCTGGGCAGATGCAGTCACGTCCTCCAGCTCAATCGTCCTTCCGCTGCCGATCATCCAGATCGGTTCGTACACGACGATGAGACGTTGGCCATCACTTGATCGGCAATCAGCGTCGGCCAGGGCTGAAGTCAGCTGCCGAACTATGACCTCCTCACTCCGTCCGTCATCCCTCTCGTTCTCGGTCTCCCCGACGCAGATGACGGGCATGATGTTACGGGCCAGCAGTGCGGCGACCTTGCGTCCGACCATCTCGTCAGTCTCACCCAAGTACTCACGTCGTTCCGAATGTCCGACCAGACATAAGGAGCAGCCCAACTCCTTCAGGTTGGCCGGGGAGACCTCGCCGGTGTATGCGCCGCGGTCTTCCCAAAACGAGTTCTGTGCGCCCAGCAGCAGGTCCGATCCGCGGACCGACTCGGCCACCTGACTGAGCGCCGGCCCGGACGGACAGACCGCCACCGACCAGTCGGTCCTGGTCGAGGCCAGACGTTCGGCCAACTCCAGCGCCAACGAACGGCTCTCGCCGATAGAAAGCTGCATTTTCCAGTTGGCGATCAGGTATTTGTTGCTCATGGATTGTGATAGTTACAGTTCATCGGCCGTGGCCAAAAAACTTTCAGGTCCGTCAAACGGACCGATGACCGACATGGCCAGACGATTGCGGCGAAAGACCTTCCCGGCCACACGCTGCACGTCGGCCCGGCTGACCGCACGAATCTTAGCCAGACGCTCATCCGGCGTCTCTGTCCGTCTGGTCAGCAATTCCTGCTTGGCGAACCAGTCCGCCAGATGACTCGAATCCTCTAGGGCCAGAAGCGTCCTGCCCCTGATGTACTCCTGCGCCAATTTAAGCTCCGCAGCCGTGACGCCACGACGAACTAGCCGCTCGATCTCACGAAAGGTCAGACGTAGGGCCAGCTCCACCCGTTCCTTGGACAATCCGGACTGGATGGTCACGTCACCGACGTCCTGATAGGGATTGACCTGCGAACGAATGAAGTAGCACAGGCCTTCCTTCTCCCGCACCGTAGTGAACAGCCGAGAGCTCATCGTCCCGCCCAGGATGGTGCTCATGACTTTGGCCGCCGGCAGGTCCGGATCCCCGTAGCCGAACGCCGGAAACGAGATGGCCACCTGAACCTGCTCGGTATCGCGCCTTTCGACACGAATGCGCGGATGATGGAAGCCGGCCCGAGCTGAATCGAACCGCTTGTAGCCACGACCGCGGCCGACAGCCCTGACCCGGCCGAAAGTATCTTCGAGCAAGTCGATCGTCTTGGCCTCGTCGAACTGTCCGGCTATCGCCAGGACGGTCCGCGACGGGACGTAATATCGGCCGCGGATCCCAAGCAAGTCTGACCTGGACAGTCCGGAAACCGACTCGACCGTACCGCCGATGCGCTGCCCCAACGGAGAACCGCGGTACAGCTCCTCCTCGACCAGCTCCTCGACCAACATCATCGGGTTGTCCTCGTACATCCGAAGCTCCTCGAGTATGACCTGACGTTCGGAATTCATGTCGGACGCCCTAAACGAGGAATGATAGATCATGTCCTCGAGCAAATCGACCGCCAAGCCGATCCGTCCCGACTGCAGCTTGACGTAATAGCCAGTGTAGTCCTTGGAAGTGAAGGCATTATAGTCGGCACCGACCGAGTCCAAGTCACGCGAGATGTCGAGCGTTGTCGGTCGACGAGACGTACCCTTGAACATCAGATGTTCAATGAAGTGGGAGGCGCCGGACAGCGCCGCGTTCTCGTACCGCGAACCGACCTCGTACAGAGCCAAAACGGTCACCGCCGCCGTGTCGGCGTGCGGGACCATCATGACACGTATTCCGTTCTTGAGCTTTATCTTTCTAAAATTCATTGGAACTTCCGACAGATTATTTCGATATTGTCGCCGGATCGCCTACTCCGGCCAGTGACGATCGAACGCTAGAATGCACAACGCTCACCGATCAGGTCGGACAGGTCATCAATCGCCACCCGCTCCTGGGCCATGGTGTCGCGATCGCGCACCGTGACCTTGCCGTCCTCGGGCGTGTCGAAGTCCACGGTGATGCAGTACGGCGTGCCGATCTCGTCCTGACGGCGGTAGCGACGGCCGACCGATCCGGTCTCGTCATACTGGACCATGAACCGTTTGGACAATGTCTCGCGAATCCCCTCAGCCAGCTCTATGAGCGGCGCCTTCTTGGAGAGCGGCAGTATGGCCGCCTTGATCGGCGCAATGGCCGGATGCAGCCGCAGCACGGTCTCGGTCTCCTTGGCCGACTCGGTCGTGGTGGTCCGACCGCCGTCGATCTCCTCGTAGGCGTCGAGCAGAAAAGTCAGTACCGACCGGTCCAATCCCAACGCCGGCTCGATCACGTACGGAAAATATTTCTCGCCCGTTTCCTGGTCGCGGTACGACAGGTCCTGTCCGCTGAACTTGGAATGCTGCTTCAGATCGAAGTCAGTCCGATTGGCGCAACCCCACAGCTCGCCCCAACCCCACGGATATTCGTATTCCAAATCCACCGTCCGCTTGGAATAGTGCGAGAGCTTCTCCTTGGGGTGCTCATAGAACCTGAGCCGATCGGTCTTCACTCCCAGCCCGACGAACCAATCCAGCATGAACTGCTTCCAGGTCTCGAACCACTCCTCATCCGTGCCCGGCTTGACGAAGAATTCCATCTCCATCTGCTCGAACTCACGAGTGCGGAAAATAAAGTTACCGGGCGTAATCTCGTTTCGGAACGACTTGCCGACCTGAGCGATGCCGAACGGCGGCTTGCGGCGCGAGGTCTGCAGCACGTTGCCGAAGTTGACGAAGATGCCTTGAGCGGTCTCCGGTCGCAGGTAGACAGTCGAGGCTGCATCCTCGAGCGGGCCGATCGACGTCTTGAACATCAGGTTGAACTCGCGTATGTCGGTCAGCTCGCCGCCGCACTCCGGGCACTTCATATCTTTAACGCTAACCTGTTCCTCCTTCAGTCCGGGCATGCCGGCGACATGCGCCTCGATCAGGTGGTCGGCCCGGAACCGCTTCTTGCAGCCCTTGCAGTCCACGAGCGGATCGGTAAAGCCCTGCAGGTGACCGGATGCCTCCCAAGTCTTGGAGTTCATGATGATGGCCGCGTCCAGACCGACGACATCGGCACGACGCTGGACCATCGCCTGCCACCATGCCGCCCGCACATTGTTCTTGAGCAGGACGCCCAGCGGTCCGTAGTCGTAGGTCGAACCGACGCCGCCGTAGATCTCCGAACCGGGAAACAAAAAGCCGCGCCGCTTGGCCAGTGAAACGATCTTGTCCATCAGTCCGTCAGTCATATTTTTGTCGGTTATATGGCGAAAATGTAGCATGGGCCTGAAGAGGCGGCAAGGTGGGAGTCGAATCCGAACCAGCCTGATTGCGACCCGGTTTCGGTCAGGTTCCGGCAACCGACGGTGCGACAAGAAATCGGCTGATACGATCGAAATTCGAGCAAACGAAAAGCCGCCCGACGGAAGAACCCGTCGAGCGGCCTACTGAACACCTCGCTTCCTGACCGGACGACCGCCTCAAGGTCGTCCAACCGACGTGTCTCAGGCGAAACCCGACACGTCAATCTCGATCTCGGCGGATCGACGGGCCCGTCGATCGGCCTCGTAGGTGGCCTGGACCCGACCAACGAATTCGGACGGCTGCGGACAACAGACCGCCACCAGCACCGCCATGCTGGGCCCGAAAGCTTTGACCGCCAGCACATACCGCCGCTGCGGTTCGCTGACGATCAGTCCACCCATATGCGGACAGACGCTGGCGGTCTCCCAACTGGCCTGGCCCACGGTCCAAACGACCGCCGCCACCAGACCCTCCCAGGTCTCCCCCGGCTCCAGACCGACGTCGAAGACCCGACCCTGAGTCTCAGGCCGACCTGTGACTCGCCGCTCTGAAATTCGCATCTCCTCTCCTCCTGCCGACCTAAAAACACAAAGCTCCCGGTCGACGATATGGAGACGGAATCCAGGGTAATCCGCTAGGGATGCCTGGACGAGACGTTTCCGTTGGTCCGCCTTCAGCCGGAGCCGATGATGGCCAATTTTCACGTCAAGCGACGGCAAAGACCGGAAACCGGTCGGCCGAAGCCTGTCCCCCCTCCATATCTCCGCTCGGGAGCAACTGGTGTTTTCTGGTTTGGATGTAAAAAGCAAAACTCCTGACCGACGATCTGGAGACGGAAAGTTCAGGGTAAAATCCGCCGAAGCAGACGCCTGAACCTAGGATGCTCTAGTCGAGAGCCGTCAGCCGGAGCCGACTTCAGACGACCTCACATCGACATCGCACCTTCCGGACAAGCTCGGTCGGTTGACGATGGGTCCCCCTCCATGTCGTCGATCAGGAATGCTGATTGATCAACAGAACACTATAGCAGATAAAAGAAACTTTGTCAAGACTAACTGGCATTAATCGAAAGAATCTACCTAAAATAGCCTAAGTCTAGCCAATTATTCTGGGTCAGAAATGTAAATCAAGACCGATCAGACCTGATCTACTGTTAAATCCTTAAGCTTCAGACCCCAAGCCCAAACAAGCTAAAAAGAAAACCCCCAAAATGGGGGTGAGTTGCCTGCCAGCCAAAACTATTAATGTTCACAGGGCTCAGGCCGTGCATCCTCAAGCTTCAAAAAGGTCCGTTCGATCTTCGGACAGTAGACGACCTTAAGTCTGGCTACCGGATGACCGTTAATGCTGATACTCGCACCAGCAGGACATTCGTTCGGATCTTCAACGGTCACGAAGCCCTCAACGACCAAACCAAGCAGTTCACCCAACAGGTCGGCAATGGACCGTGCCTGTTGTTGATGCTCGCCTTCTGACAGCCAGACTTCAGTCTTTCCGGGCATAAGCATAAATACCTCCTTCGTTGACTGTCAACCTACATCTTTCTGATCACCGTGTCAACACCAAAACGCGGACCGTTGCCGATCCGCGTTCGATCTTCCCAATCTAAAAACCGACTAGATGGTCATGATCTCCTTCTCCTTCTCCTCACCGATCTCCTTGATTCGGTCGTTGAACTGAGCCGCGACCCGATCGAGATCCTCGAGAAGTCGATACTTGTCGTCCTCTGGAATGTCCTGTGCCTTGACCTGGCTGCGAACATCCTCCCGAATCTGACGGATCGCGATCCGTCCATGCTCCAGCCTCTCACCCAGGAGTTTCTTCATCTTCAGCCGGCTCTCCTCAGTCATCGGCGGAATGACGATACGGATCACCGTCCCGGCCACGACCGGATTGAAGCCCAGATTGGCCTCGATGATGGCCCGCTCAACATCCTTAACAATCGACTTGTCCCACGGCTCGATCTGGACGGTGTGCGCATCCGGAATGGTGATACTGGCCAGCCCGACCAGCGTGGTCCGGCTGCCGTAGGCCTCGACCGAGACGTTCTCGACCATGGCCGAACTGGCCCGACCGGTGCGCAGCGAAGCGAGCTCCGTCCTGAGGTGTTCAATGGCCCGATTGAAGTCCGAACTTTTCCCGGAGACGATATCGTCTGGCATAAACGTAATCCTATAAAAGCCGAATTACTACTTGAACTTGGTCACCCCCATATAGAGCACCGAGGAGTTCATCCCGTCAACCATTAGAGCGGTAGTCGTCCGGGTCGTCGGCATGGTCTTGGGAATCCAGTTGACCCCGCCGTTCGACGTGCTGTAGAAGGTCGTGGCCGTACCGTAGTAGACGTAGTTCGAGTCCTTGGGGTCGACCGCCAGCGCGTAGACGGTCGTACTCTTGGGCGGAGTCAACATCGGCACGCTTTCCCAAGTGTCGCCGAAATCACGCGAATGGATCAGCCCATAACGGCTGGCCACGATCACCGTCGCCGGGTCGCTCACTCCTGCGGCCACATCGGTCACCAGTTCGGTGCTGCCCGAGAATTCCTTCTTATGTGCCTCGCTCAGATATTTCCAGGTGGCGCCGGAGTCGTCCGAACGCCATAGGCCGTCTCCCTTGGTGGCAGCCATGATACGACGACCGTCGGCCGCGTTCAGGGCCAGCTCGACCACCGGTCCCTTGAGGGTCTGGACGCTGGTCCAGGACCGTCCGCCGTCCGAGCTCCTGAGCACGTCGCCGCCGTCGGTCGACACCCAAATCTGGTTAGGATCGGCGCGGTCTACCTGCACCGAGGTGAGACTGCGTTCCTGCCGCGGATCCAGATAGACGACCTCCCAGGTACGGGAGCAGTCCTCGGTCCGAATCAGCCGATTGCCGTAGGCGGCAAAAACTATGCACTTGTTCTTCGGGCTGACCGCGACTGAAGACACGCGTCCGTTGCTCACCTGGGCCGGCTGCTGCCAGGACTCTCCGCCGTCGTAGGTGTAGAACAGACCGTCGTCCGCCGTGCCGATATAGACGGCATCCGCGACCTGCGGATCCTGGGCCAAGGCGACGACATCGACCTTCGAGATCGAACGGACCTCATCACCCACGGTCGGAATGGCCACCTTCTGGACCCAGCTGTCGCCGCGGTCCGAACTCTTGAACACTCCCCCTTCACCGCTGACGGACGAACTGCCGTTCGAGGAAAACGATATGCAGCCGACGCCGAAGAAGATCAGGCTTCCCAGCAGCGGCAGGATGACAGATGCTCTGCGCATGTTTTTATGGTCACGTTAGGCTAGATAATGGCTTCTGCACGTCCATGACGGACGATGTTGACGGATTGATTCTAGCACGGCGGCAGCGGAGACGCGATCGCTCCAGAAACCGGACCTGACCGTTCGCTTGCCTACAGCGACAGAACGAAACTCTGAAGCACAGCGCGCGGACCGACATTGCCGTCGACCTGCAGCCTGGCCTCCTGCAATGCGGCCGCCGCGATCTGCGGGTCGAAGTTCGAATTGGACCATCGCCTGATGCCGTCGATGGCGTCAAGGTGGATCAGTCGTTCGATCTGGCCGTGTCGCAGAAGCAGCACGTCATGCAGCAGCTCGGCGGTCAGGTCCAAAAAGTCCCGTGTGCGTTCCTGTGCGTCCTGAAACGGCAGCTTCTTGGGCAGTATCTTTTCGACGACCTGCCAGCGGCTGGCGTAATCGATGCCAGATAGAGCCAAAAGCTGATCGCGCCGCCCCCGCATCTCGGCCAGGGACTGAGGTTCGGTAACGTAGCGGATCGCGCGCGCCGGACAGCCGTCGGCCAGACGCGCCAGGAGCGAAGCGTCGGAAGGCAACACTCCCATGGCGGCCAATCCGTCCTTGATGGCCGACGTAGAGATACGCGGCAGGCGGATTTCCTGACAGCGCGAACGCACGGTCGGCAGAACCGACTCGGCGTCCGGGGCCGTCAGCAGGAGCAGCGTCTGACCGTGCGGCTCCTCGAGCGTCTTGAGGAGCGCGTTGCCCGACTCGCGATTGAGATACTGCGCGTCGCGAATGACCGCCACCTGCCAGCCGCCCAAGAAGGCGGTTCGCGACAGACGGCCGCGCAGGACCTGAACCTGATCGATGGCGATGACCGTGCGCGGTTTGCTGGTCTTGGGATCTAGTCCACGTTCGACCAGACAAAAATCTGGCTGGGATTCGAGTGCATCGGTGTCGAGTAGATGGGCGGCCAAAGCCCGGGCCAGACCGAATCGACCGCTCCCCGCCCGACCGGTAACCAGGTAGGCGTGGACAGCTCGACCGCTCACGAATGACCGCTTCAGGGACTCGAAAACTGCCTCGTGACCCAGTGGAACTGGGAGTGAGATGTTCCCTGATGCTTTGATCTGAACGGAATCTTGATCCATACGTCCCTACTTTAATCCATCGGTCCGATTTGAGACAGGGATCAAAAAAGTGTGGTCCGCCAAATAAATTTGGATCAAAAAAGGCCAAAAATAAGCAATTTTGAAGACAGAGCGACAACTATTGACAAAATGAGCTTAAATTGCTAAGAGCCTGTCTAAAATCTTTTGAGTAGCAGTACGAGAAACGCCAGCGTCATCATTTGCAAACTGGTATTGAGTTTTCGTTCGCAGTTTTTCCATAGTCTCCGACTCTTTTCGAGCCAGCCAAACGAACGTTCAACAACCCAGCGCTTTGGGAGAACGACAAATTTGTGCAGCTCATTTCTTTTGACGACCTCAACTTCCGCTCGAATAATCCCGCGGATGCTCGTGGCAAATTTT
>MNWN01000012.1 GCA_001872545.1 Parcubacteria group bacterium CG1_02_58_44 | reverse complement strand
CAGCTTGGTCTTTCCCCCGCGTCTCGTAGCCGCGGAACGCGCCGCTCGTCTTCCGGCTCCGTCCGCACGGTACCCGGCCTGCCCGCCGCCGGCGGCCACTTCCCGGGATACCGTGCTCGCATGCCTGCCGATCCGGCGGGAGATGGCCGTCAGGGTATATCCTGCCGCGATACCCCTGCTGATTTCCTCACGGTCCTGCTGATCGAGTCGTGTGTATGTGGTTCTTCGCATATGGGGCGATGATATCACCCCGTTGCGTTAGATTGTTGAGACTGCCCACCCAAATATTTTTCCCGTTCGTATTTGCCGATATTTAAAATTTCAAACGCGCGGAAATCTTTGCCCGCTTTTTTTAGTTCCCTTTGCACTCCGATCATTCTTTTTCTGGTGGTATGAATAGAAAACCTGCCCAAATCAGAACCAATCCATTTTCTGCTAAGTTTTTCTGCCACAGCAAAAGTCGTGCCGGAACCGCAGAAAAAATCAGCAACGAGATCGCCTTCGTTCGTAGAAGCCTTAATTATTTTTTGAAGCAATGGTTCAGGTTTTTGAGTTGGATAGCCAGTTCTATTATTTGAAGATGGTGCCTCAATAGAAATATCAAAAACATCTTCTGGAAACTTACCCAGTGGATTTAATTCTTGCTCTCCGAAATCTGCAGATCCTCTAATATTCCGAATCTTATGGCTAAATCTTTCTTTTGTTGCTTCGGCATATTCATCACGCACTTCGTCAGCATTAAATATCCAATTATTAGTCTTTGAGTACCAAAAAATGGTATCGTGTTTTCTGCCAAAAAATCTACTTCCGACTCGCCCTCCTGAATACTTCCATATAATTTCATTCTTTATCATTTCCCTACCAAATACCTCATCAAGCACTAATTTCATGAATGCACTCACGCGATAATCAGAGTGAACATAAATACTACCGTCATCTGCCAAAAGCCCATGCATTAACTTCAATCGCTCATAAATCATGGCGATAAAACTGTCCGCACCTTTACCCCAAGTGTCGCGATAGGCGATTTCTTCAATCACCGACGGTTTTTTAGTAAAACTTTCCTCGCCGATTTCAATATTCATGGAAAAATCCGCGCCTACATCAAACGGCGGATCAATATATATCAATTTCAATCCGCCTTCGGCTTCAATCTGTTTTCGCAAGGGGCCATTTTTGAGCGAAGATAAAATCAATTTGTTGTCGCCCCAAATAAGTTTATTTGACCAGCCTTTAATCTGCCGGCCGGAAGTATCGAAAAGAGACCCTTGTACGGTGATTTTTTCCTCGCTCCTCGGCTCGTCAATCTGCTCAATCGCCTGAAAAGGCAAAACCGTATTTTCCACTTCATCGGTTTTTCCATTCCACAAAAGCTCAACTTCTTTGTCCGTATCAAAAAGCAAAAAGCGGTATTTGTCCGGCAAGGGCTTGCCCGACTCCAAATACCTTATGACGTCTCTCCTTTCGTTGTCGGTTAGGTTTAGCCTGTTGCCCATAAGCTCAAATTACCTGCTGTCTAAAAACGACCTTATTCCGCATTCGGAAAGCCGGACAAAATTCCTCACTGGCCTAGTACGCCTTGGCGAAGATGACCCTTCCTCCCCCGTCCGCCTCCCCGCCGCAGACCACGCACCGTCCCGCCTCGGCCTTCCGGTCGAGCGGCAGACAGCGGATGCCGGCCTTAGTCTCGGACTTGGCCCTCTCGTCGCACTCCGCCCGGCCGCACCAATGGCAGTAGGCATAACCGCCGGCGTCCTCGCCCTCAAAAAACTTCACGAACTCGTCGTAGCCGTCGATCTCGCGGCTGTTGTCCTCGCGAAACTTCCTGGCCCGCTCGAACAGCGCGGACTGAATGTCGCCGAGCGCCCGCTCCACCTCACCCCTCAGCCCGTCCAGCGGTACGACCGACTTCTCGCCCGTGTCGCGTCGCACCAATACCACCTGCCCGGCCGCCACGTCCTTGGGTCCGACCTCGAGCCGCACCGGCACGCCCTTCCGCTCCCATTCGGTGAACTTGAAGCCCGGACCGCAGTTGTCGCGGTCGTCGACCTTCAGCTCGGGCACGGACTCGGCCAGCGCCGCACGAATCCGGTCGACCACGGCCAGCACTTCGGCCCGCTCGCCATCTTCCCTGTAGATGGGCACGACCACGACCTTGACCGAGGCCATCTTGGGCGGCAGCACCAGTCCGCCGTCGTCGCTGTGGGCCATGATCAGCCCGCCGATCAGCCGCGTGCTCACGCCCCAGCTGGTCTGCCAGACGTACTTGACCTGCTCGTCGCGGTCGGTGAACTTCACGTCGAAGGCCTTGGCGAAGTTCTGTCCGAGGTTATGCGAAGTGCCGGCCTGCAGCGACTTGCGGTCCTGCATCATGGCCTCGATGCAGTAGGTGCGAAGCGCGCCGGGGAACTTGTCGTGCTCCGGCTTCAGGCCCACCACGACCGGCATGGCCATCCAGTCCTCGGCGAACTCGCGGTAGACCCCGAGCATCTTCCGGGCCTCATCCTCGGCCTCCTCCTCGGTGGCGTGCGCGGTGTGTCCCTCCTGCCACAGGAACTCGGTCGTGCGCAGGAACAGCCGCGTGCGCATCTCCCAGCGCACCACGTTGGCCCACTGATTGATCAAAATCGGCAGGTCGCGCCAAGAGTTGACCCAACGCGAATAGGAATCGTAGATGATCGTCTCCGAGGTCGGCCGGACGATGACCTCTTCCTCCAGCTTGGACGCGGGATCGACCTCCACGCCGCCCTCAGGCGAGTCGATCAGGCGATGGTGCGTCACTACCGCGCACTCCTTGGCGAAACCTTTGACGTGCGACGCCTCCTTGCTCAGGAACGACTTGGGAATGAAAATCGGAAAGTAGGCGTTTTCGTGTCCGGTCTCCTTGAACCTCCGGTCCAGCACCGACTGTATCCGCTCCCACAGCGCATAGCCGTACGGCTTGATGACCATGCAGCCCTTGACCACCGAGTGTTCGGCCAGGTCGGCGCACTTGATCACGTCCAGGTACCAGCGCGAATAGTCCTCGCTCCGCTTGGCGATCGTCACTTTCTTGTTTTCGGCCATAGATCTGAGTTTGATTTGGGATAATGTCGGACCGTTAGGGACCAAGACTCATGGTGCCAGTCCGCGGGCGAACTCTCAAGCCTGATCCCCTTCTTCTTTCCTCTTCCTGCTCTCCAGCCAATCAAGAGTTCGCTCCGCCTCGTACCTCAACGAACGACGCAGCTCATGCATCTTCAGCTGATTGACGTGATCAACCTTTTGGGAATACTTCTTTCCGACCTCCTTTCTGACGCCTAATTGCGCCTCCTTTTTCTTTCGGAAGGCATCCAGTTCCCAGTCGTCAGGAAAGAAACTGTCGGACCGAGCACAATGGTCGAATCCGCTAAAGAAAAGACTATCCCTACTGGTCGTTCCGACGAAAACGGAACTGACATACGACAGATCGCCTGATGCAGCTCCTTTCATTAAGTTTTGAGGTCCAAAAAAGGCAAAAAAAACGGTTTCCGGAGCGACCGCCCCTCGCTTGCTGGCAGCCTCGCCGAACAGTCGATCGATCTGAGTCAAAGTCGAACCATGAGCCAGATAGTCGTCGATCATCAGTACGTGGCCCCGATCTTTCACCTCGTCCATGATCTCCTCGATCCTTTCTCCAACCGGAACTTCCGCTCCCGATCCTGCCTCAGCCAACAACTGACGAAACTCTTCTCTGTCCATATCGACCTTCTCTTCAGTCTCCTCTCCGGATTCCTCTCCCGAACCAAGCCCTTCGATCAATTCTCGATTGTAATCGCTCCAGGTGACCAAAAAAACGAAAGTCCGGCCGCTTTGCTCCGCGCTGTTTATAGACCCTTTTCAGCACCGGGCCAACAGCATAAAAAAGTACGCGAGCCGCGGTATCCGGAAAAACCACCATTTCCGGCAGCTTTTCCGAATCTAAACTCTCAAAGTACTCAAACAGCCTGCTTAACCCCCTTCTAATAACGACCCTATCTTCAATTGGCAAATACCTTTCGCTGAGCCGAACTTTACTGACCTCGGTTGAATCTAACTCCAACCGATTGTCCTCTTCGGCGATTTCCTCAGCCATGAGTCTAAACCGCTCCTGAGGAGACAACTTGAGATTGGGTCTCTCCTGAGAGGACGGTTGCGGTGAAACCTGCACCTCAGTCTGTGCCTCTATCTGAGCCCTCTCTTCAATTCCCTCGGCCGCACGACGATATTGTCTCATAGAAATATTGATCATCGAATATAACCTTGAACCATATTACCCCAACGCCGATTTTCGGTAACGACCGCAGCAAGGAGCCTTGTTTTTTGTTTGGAAAAAACGTATAAATCCCTAACGAAGAAACGATCGGGGGGGGTTAACTTCAGCTCCATGCAGATACCCAAGAGAAAATCGGAACAGAACCGCCAGCACGACAATGACCTCCATCTGACGCCGCGACGGATTCGCGAGCTGAAGGAGGAACTGCGGAAGCTGGAGGAACGTGTCCGGCCCAAGGTCGTGGAGGAGCTCACCCGGGCGCGGGAGATGGGCGACCTGTCCGAGAATGCGGCCTACTCCTACGCCAAGGGGCGGCTGGCCGGCATCGACCGGCGCATCTTCGAGATCAACGACCGAATCAGAAACGCCATCACGATCGAGGGCGGAGCCGACTCCCAGGGCCGAATCAGGATCGGCGCGACCGTGACGGTGGAGGTCGGCGGACGTCGGCGCAGCTTTGAAATAACCGGCTCGCAGGAAACCGACCCGGGCTCGGGACGCATCTCCCACCGTTCGCCGGTCGGTTCGGCGCTCCTGGGCCACGCCGTCGGCGAGACGATTTCGGTCAGGGCTTCGGACCGCGAGATTGAGTACCTGATCGTTTCGGTCGAGTGACGAGATGACATTTTTTAGGTCGAGACAACATACTTTTTTCTGGATCCCGGATATTGCTCACAACGCTCGCAATTCCGGGATGACAATTAGAAAATAGTGGGAAGTGACAAATTAAAGTATTGTCGTCCCTATTATTGTCGTCCCGGGCGGCGGCCCGAGGGCAGAAACGCCACTTCCCTGTCGTCCCGGCCCCTGAGCCGGGACCCAGAAAGCCCTCCTTGTCGCCCCGGACTTGATCCGGGGCCCAGAAGCAAAAGCTGGATCCCGGATAGACCTCGCTCCGCTCGGCCTTCCGGGATGACAGAGGGAGTGTTGTCGTACCGGCCTCCGAGCCGAGACCCAGAAGCTGTATTTTTACAGACTCTCACTAAAGCAGTATGCACATAGCGATCATCGGCGGCGGAGCGGCCGGACTCATGGCCGCCGTGGCCGCCAGCGAGACCGGCGACGCCGATATCACAGTCATCGAGCGCAACGTGGCGCCAGGCCGCAAAATTTTGCTAACCGGCGGCGGACGCTGCAACCTGACGACCGGCCTGTCGGACGTGCGCGAGATACTCTCCAGATACCCGCGCGGCGGACGTTTCCTCTCCTCGGCCATGCGCCGCTTCCCGCCGGCCGCAGTGCGTGACTGGTTCGAAGGTCACGGCGTGCCGCTCAAGACGGAGGCCGACAACCGCGTATTCCCCCGCTCGAACGACGGACACGACGTCGTCGGCGTATTCGAACGTCTGCTGGTCCCGCCACGCGCCCGACTAATGACCGGGACTTCAGTTAGCGGCGTGTCCAGACAGTCGGACGGCCAGTTCGCCATCCTCCTGTCCAGACGAGTGCATCCCCTACTTGTCGATCGGTTGATTATCGCCACCGGAGGACAGGCTTACCGGCAGACCGGCTCGACCGGTGACGGCTACGCCTTCGCCTCAGCACTCGGCCACACCGTCACTAAACTCGCTCCCAGCCTGTCCGGACTCACTATTGCCGAACGCTGGCCGGCCGAACTCTCGGGACTGTCTTTCACCCGCGTCAGACTGACTGCCGACCGCGACCGCCGCCTGTCGTGGCTGGGACCGCTCGTCTTCACACATCAAGGACTGAGCGGACCGGTCGCCTTTGCACTGTCTGCCCTAGTCGCACACCACCACTTCGACTCAATCCAACCGCTCGCCCTGAATGTTGACCTCTTTCCGGACCTGAGCCGCGAAGAGCTGACCGGTCGGCTGACCGACCTGCTGGCCAAAAACGCCCGCCACTCCTTCCGTAACGTACTGTCCGAACTGGTCCCGAAGAGGCTGGCCGCGGCAGCCTGCGAATGCCTGAAGCTCGACCCGAACCGCAAGGCGGCAGAGGCCAGCCGCAGGGAATTGCGACAGACCGCCGACTGGCTCAAGTCGATCCCGCTACATCTGACCGGCCGACGGGCAGGCGAGGAGTTCGTGACTGCCGGCGGAGTGGAGCTGTCCGAAGTCAACCCCTCAACCATGGAGTCGAAAGTTTGCCCCGGACTGTTCCTGGCCGGAGAAGTGCTCGACATCGACGGACTCACCGGCGGATTCAACCTGCAGGCGGCCTGGTGCACCGGTCGGCTGGCCGGCGAGAATGCGGCCAGACGGTAAGCCACGCCGACCGGAAACAAAAAAATGCACCCCCAAGCGGAGGTGCGTTTTAAGCTTCAAGAGACGATCTGGCCGGACCTATTCCCTGAACAAAATCATCCTGGTCATGGCGCTGGGTTTCAGTCGCTCCAGCTCCCGCATGAAGGCCAAATCGCCGAGCGATATTGGCTTCAAGTCATCGCCACCAGACCAAGGATTGACGGCCATCGCCCCGTTTCTTACCAACAGGTCACCCAGGTCCCCCAAAATGAGCCGGCTGCCGTCTCCTTGACCGACCACGGCCCGCCCGTCCTGTTCTGCTCGCTCAACCAGACTCGTCAACCTGTTCGACCGCTCGCTCTCACTCCCCACCATGTCGGACAGACGAAGGAAAAACAGTACATTGGGCCACGACAGCCTGTCGGGGTCGAACTGCGGATCACTGAAACACCTCATTAGATGCCTGAAAGACAACCAGACGATCATGGGCTGTTCGGGAAAAAACGCCTCGATACGCCGAAAGGCTTCGAGTTTTGCAATACGCCGACCCGAGAAGCTACTGCCGTCATCCGGCACCAGCGGCTCACCACCAGACGGACGACTCAATGCCTCGTACATCCACCTTCCACCAACCAGCTCGTAGACGCGCACCGAACAGCCGTAGTGTCTGACCGTCTCCTCATGTCCGGTCACGGCGATCTCCGCCGTCTTGTCAACGATCCCAGTCTCCGACGTCGTTTCAGACTGTCGCTCCACCTGACACATGACCTCTCCTCCATTCTGTGTAAAGCCCCGCGAGAACATCTCGTTCGGGAACGAACCAACCTAGCAGTCAGACCGCCTTTTGTAAAGACCAAGAAAAAGCCGCCTGAAATTACGATCCGGGTTGACTTGACAACCCCGATCTGCATAATTAACGCTGATCGACCCCAAACCGGCCGACGGGAGGCGATAAGATGTCACATCTTTACACGACTTTAGATGACTTGTTACGGCGGGTCATGATGAGACTGAACGGCATGTTGGTGGTAGAGCTAGGCCCGAACGGGCACTGCGCCGCAGGCAGAGTAACTTGTGGTGAAGCAAGCTCCATAAGCACACCAGTCTTCAACTTTACCGACTTCCTGACTGGCTGTTGCCGTACGGTCCTACTAGAGGCCGACTGTTGAGAGGCGAGGGTCACGAAAGATGAAGATATAGACGTCATCGTTCTGACCCGGACCGGTGTCGAGGATCCATCATGGGAACGCCGGCAGTCCGATCGACCCCAGGGTGACATGTACGTCTTTATGCGACCGCAAGAACCTGCCTGAGACGGCTCGCTTCCGGTCCCGGCAGGCACTCCAAACCAAAAAGCCCCCTCTCTTCCGGGAGCTCTTTTTTTGACCGACGCGACACCTTCCCGTGGAAGGCCTAAGCCTAAAAACGGCCTCACACACTGGCTGCTGCAGCCAGTTGCCGCACGTCCTCCAGATCGACTTCACGGGCGATGCTGCTCTTGTACTCGATCAGTTCCCGCCGTCCGATCACCCTCACCTGCCGTCCATAAGCCATACCGACCCGTGACCTGTTCAGATCCGAACCGTCGAAAGACCATTCCCTCGTGGTCCGATTGCACGTGAGGGTCGATTCGACTCCCGACAGGTCGATCAGCTGCCCACGGTAGTCGAGCGTCATGAGAGGCAGGTCGAAAGTCTCGTCGAGATACCGTGCCGGACCAAAAACGACGTATGGCCGGACCTCATCCGCCAGACGTTCCAGCCAGCCGTCCGGCAGCTCGATGTCGATGTCCGCCAGCGGCCGCGTCGAACCGTAGATCCTGGCCGCCAAACCACCTGTTATTTGATACGGAACCCCACGCTGCTCCAACAAATCGACGATCCAATTCAGGGCCCGAGCGGCCTTCAGTTCTTTCGTCTCGTCAGTCATACCGAACTGTTCAGCGAAAACGTGCGTCCAACGACTTCTCCAGACTTTTGGCCTGTTCCCCCAGGTCCGACCGGTAGTTTCCGTAATCATCCTGCTGCTCGCGCAGCGGGACCGGATCCGGAATCGCGGTCAGCTCGCCACTACCGCCGTTCCACGGATATTCCCGGCCCAGATCGAGGTCGGCCACGGAAAAGTCATCCGGCGACGGTGGACTGAAGTACGTTCTCTTCATCTCCAGCACCATGCCGTTGCTGAACGGCTTAATTCCCACCGTACGCCTTGGCGTCGGGCCCACCCAGCCGGAATGCATTCGGTAGTTCCGTCCGGGAGCGTAGCTGTACTCCTCGCCCACAGCCTCCGGCTCACGGTCGTGCATGACGTAGTCCTGATCCGAACTCTGAATGCCCGAGGATCCGTCGAGGGCCGTGGCGTAGAGTATGGCCGCCCCGTTCATGGCCCGCAGATCGGCGGTGAAGTCAAGATTATGGGGCATCCAGGAGTTGATGACCAAATCGAACTTCGGCGGAGTCCCGGCCAGGCTCTCCTCGACCGCTTCCGTCAGCCGTGCGACCTCCTGCTGCTGACGGTCGAACCAGCGTACGAGCAGATCCAGACAGTCGTTTCGTTTGGAGCCGCCGACCCAATCTTTAAGCGTCTCGTTCCCTTCCGGTCCGAGAAAACCCTCCGGCACGGGCTGAAAGTCCTCTTTCCAGGCCAGACGGAAGTCATCGAGGACACTGCCTTCGACTTCCTCCCCGTTCCGAAGTCGGTCCTGAAGCAGGTCAACGACGCCGCCCAAGTCGAAGAATCGCCGCTGATCGAATTCGATGAGCGCACGACGGCGCGCCATGCGCTCGGCCGCTTCCGTATCGCCCGCATTCACTTCCTCGGCGAACTCGCCGGCCGAACGGACGAGAAACGACATCTCGTCTCCGTAGGCCTCCTCTGCCTGAGAGACGATCTGATTGTCGGGATCGACGACGGTATATTCGACGTCAATTCCGTTTTTCCCGGCCATATCCACGATCAGCTTGCCCAATGCCCCGTTCGCCCCGCCGACGTCCACGATGCGGATCGGTTGTGCGTCGTCGCCTCCGGCCCGCCGGTGCATCTCCCGAGCAATGGCTAGGATACGCCCCACCTCGGCCTTGCGCGGCAGCCACTGCAAAACCTTACTCTCCACGAACTCACGATTTGTTTCGACAGTCCTGATATCCCGAAAGAAACTGGGGAAATCGTTATCGCGACCCCTCCACCACGACAGGTTCTCGTAGCCGTGCAGTCGGGTTGAAATGCCGTCAAGCTCTGCGCGCAGCTCCCCGAACCGCCGGTCAAAATCATCTTCCGACAGAAGTTCGGCTGTCGCCGCAAATTCGTCCAGCTTGGGCTGCATATCCTCGAACTCCGTCTCGGCCAACGGAAGCCGATCCTGCCAGCCACGCCTGTCAACCTCACGCGTTTACTTCGAGTCGATCATCAACCGCGCCGTCTCCGTGCACTTGCGGCGCACTGACCTGATGTCCAACGACCTGACCAGCAACCGTCTGACCGCTGGCGAACGATGAAACTCACGTTCGACTTTTTGTTCGCGCTCCATTGAATGGAGACCGACAGTTTCGTTACGATGCATAAAATGTCCCTGCTTATGCTTATTTGAACATCTTCAGGCTGTACGCCTCCCGGCTACGACGATATACTGACGCCGTAAATCTAGCCTAAATCTACACTTTATGAAAACGGGAATCGCCGCACTGCTCCTGCTGCCGATGCTTCTCCTGATCGGCAGCGGCTGCTCCGACGGCCTGCCGGAGGACCAGGCCATCGACTACCAGGATGACGTCAAGCCGCTGATCGAAGATGTCGATCCGTCGAACCTGGTGCGCGGCAGCTGCAACATGATATCGACCGGCAGCCACTGCGAGGACTACATCGGTTCGATATGGACCGAACAGGCCATGCGCCTGCAGTGCGAAGGGGTCGGCACCTTCAGCCTCGGCACCTGCCCGTACAGCGAGAACGGCGGCTGCCGCTCCACGGCCGGCACGGTCTCCGACAACGTACTCTGGTCGTATCCGTACGGCGGCGAACCGATCACCGGCGAGAACGTCCGCTACGAGGCCATAGCCTGCAACGCCATCCCCGGTGTCGAGTGGATCACGCCCGAAGACCTGCTGCCCGGCGCCGTCCGTCCGGTCACGACCGAATAGCGACGCCGAAACGGACATAATCTCGAAACTTCCGCAGATGACAAAAACGCCGTCCCCATCGGGCGGTGTTTTTTAGTCTTCACGTCATACTAAACCAAACCCCTTCAACTCCATTCGTAGACAGGGACCAATTTACCGAAAAATCCTTGCCTTTCCAAACAGGACCTACCCCTTTCGTCCCTATCTAGATGCGCTGATCTCGGACGTGTTCTCTGACTCGCAAGCCCGGACGGTAATGGTTCCGACGTCGGAACGAGACAGGGTGTAGCCGGTCGCGTTCGGGGACCAGTCTACGGAACCTTCAGGACTAACCGGAATCGACTGCAGATAACCTGCACTGGCCAAATCGGACAGATCGACGCAGGACGCATCGGAAGTGACGACCGTATCGCAGGCGGCGTTTTGGTCGTCGCAGCCGGCCGAGGCCGTACCGATCATGTAGACGTCATCGGCGGTCAGGCCAGAGACAAGCAGAGCAGAAGACCCGTCACCTTCGACCTGACTCGTCCTGATAGCCGACAGAATGGCATTCACGTCTGCGGATCTGCGCGAATCCCTTGCATCCCTGAAACGACTGAGCGGATCGAGTGTCACAAAAATCACCGCCCCGAGAACGGCGACTATGGCGATGAATACGAGCAATTCAATGAGGGTGAATCCGCGCTGATGGCTACGCATAGGTATAAGTACCTGAAACTGTTTGGAACTACCGTAAAAGTTTACCATCGAAACGATGGCGGGTAAAACTAGCTGAACCTAAAAATGCGACCGACAAAACCGCAAAAATTGCATGCACTGGACTACGAGACGGTCCCGTCGTGCAGGTGTCTGGGCAGTACCCGCCAGAAGTAGTAGATGAGGACGAGATCGACCAGCAGCGCCGCGAGACGGAAGACAGTAAAGCTGACCACGACCTCGTATATTCCGAAGGCTGCCGCAACGCCCAAGAAGACCAAAGACACGTTTCGCATGAGCCACGACCTGTACCAGACCCCGACTGCAATGGCCAGCTTGATGGCGCCGAGGAGGACGATCACCGCCCCGATGCGATGTGCCTGCGCCACGCCGACATGAGAGAAGATCCAATTAGCTAACAAATCTTGGGGGTCTTCGGTCAGCTCACCGGAGAGTATACGATGAGAGAATACGACGAACGTGCCGGCGACGATTTCCATCAAACCCCAGACTCCCTTGTAGAGAACCAGAAGCAGGAGACCTAACGGCCTACCGAACGGATGCGGACCGGAATCGACTGCTGTTTTTTGCGACACGAAAGGTATCATCGACTTTTTTGGTCCGAAATCAACGTAAAATTAGTCTAGTCGGACGGCTTGTCGAGTCCCCTGACCTTGCCGTCCTCGATGTTCACGGTCCGGACTTTCAACGCCGGCTGGCCGTCCTGGCCTTCGGATAGGGCCTGAACGAAAGCCGGCTCGTGGCTGACGACCACGTAGGTGATGTTCGGCGAACAGGCCTTCTCCTCCTTCAGAACCCGGGCCACTTCCCGCCAGTTGGTCTCGTCCAGTCCGACCGTCGGCTCGTCGAGAAAGACGATGCCGCCATTCTTGAGCGACCGGATCTTGATGATCGTCCGGGCCAGGGCCAGCCGAATTCGCTCACCGCCCGACACCCCAACCGCACTGCCGTCAAAGTTCACGCCCTTGCGGGTAATGAACCGCTTGAGACGAAGCTCCCGCACGACCTGGGCCATCATCTCCTCGTCAGCATCCGGATTGCCGAAAGTCAGATTGTCGCGCAGCGTACCGCTCTCGAAGACGTAGGGCGTCTGACCTTGATAGGCCAAGCGAGTATAGATCGACTCCGGACCGGTCTTCTTGACGTCGCCTACCGGCACACCTCCGATCCTAGCCTCGCCGGATGAAGCACGATAGTAGCCAGCCATGATCTTCATGAGTGTCGTCTTGCCGCTGCCGCTCAGACCGACCAGTTGAGTCACACTGCCGGCAGGAACGGAAAAGCTGGCGCCGTCGATGATCCGCTGGCCGTCCAGGTCGAGGGTGACGTCCCGAAAGTCGATCGACAGGTCCGGCAGCTCGCCAGCCGAAATCCGATCTGCATCGGCCCGCGTCTCCTCCTTGGCATAACCGTTGAAGGTCTCCTCGAGCTCCGTGATCTCCACACAACTCTCGATCAGACTATTCTGCTGTTCGACGATCCCGCTGAAGGCATTCCGAAACATGCTCGAATAAATTATGGCGGCGATGACACCCCCGGCTTCGCCAGCGCCGCTTGCCTTCATGGCAGCTCCGGCCACGGTCAAGGCCGCGAAAACGGCCGGACTCATAAAATCCTGAAGCATCATGTTTGTTGCGGTCCGAACTCGACTTTGCTCAAGGGCCAGAAGGTTCTTCCTCTGCAGCAGTCCCTCCAGGTGCCGACCGGACCGGTCTCGAGCGCCGGACAGTACCGTCTCCATGTGGGCTGATATCTGGTCTTCTACCTCTTGAACGGTCTGCGACTCGTTATCGTAGGTCTTCTCCAAAATCGGAAGTCCTGCCCTGTCCGCCCGACGTCCGATGGCGACCATGATCGGCATACTGGCCAGACTAACCAGACCCAGCCTCCAGTCGCTGATCATCATCATGCCCAATCCGGTGGCGGCCATCGCCACCGCCGGCGCCGTGAACTTGGCCGTACTGGTCAGAATGTCACGAAAGGCATCCTGACCTCTCTGCAGGGCAGTCAGAACCTGTCCACGGCTGTCGGCCTGGGTCATTAGCTCACCGGGACGAAACGACAGATCGAAAGCTATCTGTTCGTTCAGTCCACCGGGCTGCTCCATGACTTCATTGACGAACTGGTCGAAATTAAGGGACATCAGCCGTTTCAGATAACCTATGCCGACGCTCGCGGAGAGATAGCCCGCACCGCACAGGGCAGCGGTGTTGACCGTATCGCTGTCCATCATTTCCTTAATCAGCATCGGAGCTATGCCCTCCGCCGCACCCAAAACTACGATACCCGCAGCCAGTTTGATATAAGTGCTCTTGTTGGCAGAGCTAAGGTACTCATCCCAGACCTGCCGCATGATCTCAGCCTTGCGCTTTCCGATCCCAATCGCGTCAGGCACCATCTCGCTCGGCTGCCGTCCCTCGTCGGCCAGGACGATCAGGTTGGAGACCTGCTCGCGAGTGAAGCCGAACTTGGCGTACGACTCGAAGACCTTCCGCTCGATCTTGACCGCCGAATTGCCCTCGGATTCGTCTACGGCTGACCTGGACGCCTCCAGCACTGCCCGAAAGGACTCCATGTTCTTGAGCTGGCCGTACTCCTCGGCCCACATCTCCAGATCGAAAAGCAGGGACATCTCGTCCTCGCTCATGGCCCGCTCGACAGTCTCCCCCTGCCCGTTGACGTAGACCACCTGATACGATTCCCCGGGCACGACGGTCACCTCGACGAAGTTCGGACTACCGGCGAAGCTGGAAGCCTTGACCGCCAGCTCGCGCAGCTGACTGGTTAGCTTCTCGTCGATCTCCTCGATGTAGCGTTTCTGTCGCACGTCGTCAGCCACCAACTTGAGGATGTCGTCCATATCGGCGAGCACCTCCGGCGGAATCTCGGGCTGGCCAAAGGTTTCGACCATAAGCTTCTTGACGCTGGCAGAGTAGTCGTCCAGCCTATCAGCGATTTCCTGAGGCAGGTCCTCCTCCAGCAGCCAACCTCCGTCGACCGATCCAACTTCCCACGGCGGCAGTATTCGGCCATCACGTGGCGGTTCCGGTTCCTCCGGCCTGCCGGCCGATTCCGATCGATATCCTTCCATAGGCATGGTTTCTGCAATAGATGTCTCGACTGTCGAAATTCTACCGCAACCGCCGGACAACAACCACCTCTCCTTCAGCCAAAAAAACCGACGATCAATATCCATCGGCAGTGCCGACTTGGCGCCCGAACTGGCCCGCATGCACGAAAACAAAAATCGCCCCGCATATTGCGAAGCGACTCCTGCTTTTGAAAAGACTAGGCGCGTTGGACGTTGGTGGCGCGAGGACCCTTCTCGGAGTCTTCGGTCTCGAACGAGACGGTGTCGCCGACGGCCAGCTCGTCGAAGGTCACTCCGACCAGCGCGGTCGAATGGAAGAACAGTTCCTTCTCCTGACCTTCCTGGGCGATGAAGCCGAATCCCCTATCCGTCAACCTCTGGATTGTTCCAGTCATAGTAGTTGCTTACTTGTTTAAAAGTCGGCAAATTTCGTATCTATGGGGAAACTCGACAGATCTCCGCCTCGAGTACGCTTTGCTCGAAAGTATCATACACCAAACGGCCGATTTTGTCAACCCCCCAAGGGCATAAGCGACAGTCCGTTGGACAGACCGAATCTGTCCGAACGTTCCGGCTCATTCACGCCTGCTGAAGGCCAAGACGGCCAACAGAACCATGACTGCCGAAAAGACGGTCAAAAACAGGATGTCTGCCGGAACGGAATGGACCGCTATCTGCGCCAGGACGACGTCCGAAACCTGCCCGGACAGCATCACCTGACGCATGGCGTCGACGCCATAGCTCAACGGGTTCAAATGGGCGACGGCCGACATCCAGAACGGCACCGACGTCAGCGGAAAGAAGGCGCCGGACAGAAAGAACATCGGGAACACCAGCACCTGCATGAGCAGCCCGAAACTCTCGGTCGTGCGCATTCGGGAGGCGATGAGCAGGCCCAGGCCGGAGATGGAGAAGGCGAGCAGGACGATGATGAGCGCCAAGGCCGGCAGGGTCGAGACCGAAAGCCTTAGGCCGATCACCGGCGCCAGCAGAAACAGGATGACGGCCTGAAGCGCGGCGATGGTCGTAGCACCGAAGGTCTTGCCGATCGCGATGGCGGAACGCGGAACCGGAGCGACGAGTATCTCCTTCAGGAAGCCGAACTCGCGGTCCCAGACGGTGGAGATGGTCGAAAAGAACGCCACGCCCATCACGCTCATGGCGATGATCCCCGGAAACATGAACTGGATGAAGTCGAATCCGATGTCCGTCAGCGACAGTGTCGACTGCAGCCCGACGCCGAAGATGGCCAGAAACATGAGCGGCTGCAGCAGCGACGAAAATATGCGCGTCTTGTCGCGCAGGTAACGGATCAGCTCACGCTGCCAGATGACGTAAATTGTCTGAAAAAAATGCATATTCTTCCCTTTCTGGTCAGTGATGCCCGCGCCGGCGCATGTGCTCCTGTGCGCGGTCCTTTTCCGACGCGGTCTCTGCCCGGATGTTCCGTCCGGTGATGGACAGGAACACGTCGTCGAGCGTCGGCTTGTGCAGCTCGACCGAAGTGATCTTGATTTCAAGCTCGGCGAACAGCTTCGGCAGGAATGTCTCGCCGTTCTCCACCTCGATCCTGAGGGATCCGTCGCTGTCGTCGACCTTCAGGCCGTACCGACGTTCCAGCTCGATCTTGAGGTCTGACGATCTCTCGCTCCTGAGAGTGACTATGTCGCCGCCGACGCCCTTCTTCAGCGCCTCAGGCGTATCGAGCGACACGATGTCACCATGGTCGATGATCGCTATCCGATCGCACGATTCGGCCTCGTCCATGTAGTGCGTAGTCATGAAGATGGTCATCTTCTTCTCTCTCTTGAGCCTCAGGACGTACTCCCAAAGATGGGCCCGCGTCTGCGGATCGAGACCGATGGTCGGCTCGTCGAGAAACAAGATCCTCGGATAGTGCAGCAGACCACGCGCGATCTCGAGCCGACGCCTCATGCCGCCAGAAAAGGTACGGACGAGATCGTCCTTCCGGTCCCAAAGGTCCACCAGGTCCAGCACTTCCCTCATCCTGCCCACGAACAGGTCCTTCGATACGCCGTACAGCTTCGCGTGAAAACGCAGGTTCTCCGACGCGGTCAGCCGGTCATCGAGAGACGGATCCTGAAAAACCAGGCCGATCGACTTTCGGACACTGTCACGATCCCTGATGATGCTGAAGCCGTTCACTGTGGCATCACCGCCGGTCGGAGGAAGTATGATGGCGAGCATGTTGATGCTGGTCGACTTCCCCGCCCCATTCGGCCCGAGGAAACCGAAGATCTCGCCTTCGGCCACGTCGAAAGAGATTCCGTTCACGGCAACCTTGTCCTTGTAGACCTTTCTCAGTCCTCTGACCTCAATTACGTTCATACTTATCACTGATCCAAACCGTTATGAAATGAAACGCGTATCCAACCTGGACAAGGATACTCCGGAACCTAATCTTCGAACAGCCGTAACCTTAGACCTCATTAATCGTCAGATGGTATGTTGAAGGTGATATGAAAAAAATAGGGTCATGACTAGCTGAACTTATTCGCAGGTGTAAGATATGCCTGTATGGAGCCAAGAAATCGGTATGTCATACGTTCCCGAATTTCAGAGAAGAAATTTCGTGACCTCGTGTGGCTCTTTGCTATGGATCTTGAAGCAACCAAAGTGGCACGGCTTACGGGTCTCAACCGCAACACCGTCAACGGATACTTCATGAAACTTCGCAGGCGCATCGCCGAGTACTGTGAGCGCGAATCA